>DASVLY010000248.1:0-6792 GCA_036384635.1 Noviherbaspirillum sp.
CCGACGGCGCTTCCCACATCGCGGCAAATACTTCCTTTGCAATCTTGTTCGAAATCGTGCCGTCGGCAATGCGTTGCAACAGGAGCGCGAGTTGTTCGGCTTTCACCGGGGCGCCGGCAATGTCCACGCCTTCGCGGTTCAGCGTGGATGACACGTCGCCCATCAGCCAGTTGGCTGCCGGTTTGGCCTGCTCCTTGCCCGCTTTGGCGACCACCGCTTCGAAATAGGAGGCCATTGCTTTGGATTGCGTCAGCACTGCCGCATCGTATTCCGGCAGGCCGTAATCGCGCACGAAGCGTTCGCGCATCGCACCCGGCAGCTCCGGCATGCCTGCTTTCACGCGCTCGATCCACTCCTGCGCGATCACCAGCGGCGGCAGGTCGGGGTCCGGGAAATAGCGGTAGTCCTGCGCGTCTTCCTTGCTGCGCATCGAGCGCGTTTCCTTGCGATCCGGGTCGTACAGGCGCGTTTCCTGCACCACCTTGCCGCCGTCTTCGATCAGTTCGATCTGGCGCCGCACTTCATAGTTGATCGCCTCTTCCAGGAAACGGAACGAGTTCAGGTTCTTGATTTCGCAGCGGGTGCCGAATTCCTTCTGGCCGAGCGGGCGCACCGACACGTTGGCGTCGCAGCGGAACGAGCCCTCCTGCATGTTGCCGTCGCAAATGCCAAGCCATACCACCAGCGAATGCAGCGCCTTTGCATACGCGACCGCTTCGGCGGCGCTGCGCATGTCGGGCTCGGTGACGATCTCCAGAAGCGGCGTACCGGCGCGGTTCAAGTCGATGCCGGACATGCCGTGGTAATCCTCGTGCAGCGACTTGCCGGCATCCTCTTCCAGGTGCGCGCGCGTGAGCTGCACGGTTTTCATTTCGGTCTTGCCGTCTTTTTCAAGCACGAAAGAAATGGTGCCGCCTTGCACCACCGGAATTTCGTATTGGCTGATCTGGTAGCCCTTCGGCAGGTCGGGGTAAAAATAATTCTTGCGCGCGAAAATCGATTGCGGCGCGACCTTCGCGCCGATCGCAAGACCAAACTGGATCGCGCGTTCCACCGCGCCCTTGTTCATCACCGGCAGTACGCCGGGCAAGGCCAGATCTACCGGGCAGGCCTGTGTGTTCGGCTCGGCACCGAAGCGCGTCGATGCGCCGCTGAAAATTTTGGATTGGGTCGAGAGTTGCGCATGTGTCTCCAGACCGATGACGACTTCCCACTGCATGGATACCTCACTTCTTTTATCTGACGAATACCCTCTCCTTCAAGGGGAGGGTAGGGTGGGGATGGGTTACTGTTCTATTCTTCGTAATGGCATGCACTATCCGGTGTGCGCCGATGCCAGTCGGTTGCGAGCTGGTACTGGTGCGCGACGTTCAGCAGCTTCGCTTCGTCAAAATAATTGCCGATGATTTGCAGGCCGACCGGGCGTTTTGCATTCTTGTCGCCCTGGCCGAAACCGCAGGGGATCGACATGCCGGGCAGGCCGGCCAGGCTGGTCGACAGTGTGAAGATGTCGGCAAGATAGTTCGCAACCGGATCGTCCGCCTTTGCGCCGATATCCCACGCGACGGTGGGCGACACCGGCCCCATGATCACATCGCATTGCTTGAACGCGTTCTGGAAGTCCTGCGCAATCAGGCGACGGATCTTTTGCGCCTGCAAATAATAAGCGTCGTAATAGCCATGCGACAGCACGTAGGCACCGACCAGGATGCGGCGTTTCACCTCGTCGCCGAAACCTTCCGCGCGCGACTTGCGGTACATGTCGGCGAGATCCTTGTACTCTTTCGCGCGATGGCCATAGCGTACGCCGTCAAAACGCGACAGATTGGACGAGGCTTCGGCCGGTGCGATCACGTAATACACCGGGATCGACAGTTCCGTTTTTGGCAATGAAATATCGACCAGCGTTGCGCCCAGTTTTTCGTATTCGGAGAGCGCCGCGCGCACCGCCTTCTCGACGTCGGAGGCCAGTCCTGCGCCGAAATACTCGCGCGGAATGCCGATTTTCAAGCCTTGCAAACTCTTGCTCAGGTCGCGCGTGAAATCTTCATGCGGGCGCTCCAGGCTGGTGGAGTCGCGCGGATCGAAACCGGTCATCGCATTCAGCAGCAGGCCGCAGTCCTCGGCGGTCTGCGCCATCGGGCCGCCCTGGTCGAGCGATGATGCGAAGGCAATCATGCCAAAGCGCGACACCCGGCCGTAAGTCGGCTTGATGCCGGTAATACCGCACAACGATGCCGGCTGACGGATTGAGCCGCCGGTGTCGGTCGCGGTTGCCGCCGGCGTCAGGCGCGCGGCGATAGCTGCCGCCGAGCCGCCGGACGAGCCGCCCGGAATCGCGTTCTTGTCCCACGGGTTCTTCACCGGGCCGAAGAAGGAATTCTCGTTGGACGAGCCCATGGCAAATTCATCACAGTTCAATTTCCCGAGCGTAACCATACCTGCCGTACGGAACTGTTCGACGACAGTTGCATCGAAGGGACTGATGTAATTCGCCAACATTTTTGAGCCGGCGGTCGAACGCCAGTCGCGCGTGACAAAGATGTCCTTATGCGCAATCGGAATGCCGGTGAGCGGTGTCGTATCGTTTTTGGCAATGCGCTGGTCGGCGGTTGCGGCTTGCTGCAAAGTCAGTTCGGCGTCGACATGCAGGTAGGCGTTGAGGTCGCTTTGCTGTATGCGGTTCGGATACAGTTGCGCGAGCTCGGTCGCCGAAATTTGTTTGGCGTGCAAGAGCGCGGATAGTTCTTTGATGGTCTTGGTATGCATAAAATCCAGAGCGTTTTTTACTTTGATAAATGCTGTCGGAGCGGCATTTATTCGATGACTTTCGGAACCAGGTACAAGCCGTCCTGTGTCGCAGGCGCAACTTTCTGGTATTCCTCGCGGCGGTCGGGTTCGGTAACCGCATCCTCGCGCAAGCGCAGCGCCACATCGTTCTGGTAGGCAGCGATCGGATGGTTGAGTGGTTCCACGCCGCTGGTATCGACAGCGCGCATCTGTTCAACCAACGTGAAGATTCCATTGAGTTTGTCAAGGGTGTGGCCTGCTTGCTCTTCGTTCAGATCAAGCTGCGCCAGACGGGCCAGGCGCTTAACATCGGAAAGGTCGAGTGACATGATTGGATAGTAGTTTAGACAAGCCGTTCAGGCGGGCATTTTAAAAAACAAAGTGTGTTCTTGTTCTGGCAAAGACTTGTGAAAACACCGCATCAGCACAGCGTTTTTTTGAAGTTTCCGCTGGCTAATTTCAGTTAAATTATAAGGTAGAATGTCGGGTTAATACCTCGCTGGCGCTGATCAGCAAAGCTGCAGGTGCAAGGTTTACCCCCAATGTTAAGCGCGCCTTGTTGCGCATCAGGACAATACATGTTTGGATTTTTACGCAGTTATTTTTCTAACGATCTGGCAATCGATCTGGGTACTGCCAACACGCTGATCTACGTGCGCAACATGGGCATCGTACTGGATGAACCGTCCGTCGTGGCGATTCGCCAGCAGGGCGGCCCGAACGGTAAGAAGACCATTCAGGCCGTTGGTAAAGAAGCCAAGCAGATGTTGGGCAAGGTGCCCGGCAATATCGAAGCGATCCGCCCGATGAAAGATGGCGTGATTGCCGACTTCACCGTCACCGAGCAGATGCTGAAGCAGTTCATCCGCATGGTGCACGACTCCAAGCTGTTCAAGCCGTCCCCGCGCATCATCATCTGTGTGCCTTGCGGTTCGACCCAGGTGGAGCGCCGCGCGATCCGCGAGTCTGCATTGGGCGCGGGAGCTTCGCAGGTGTACCTGATCGAGGAACCGATGGCAGCTGCAATCGGCGCCGGCTTGCCGGTGTCGGATGCGACCGGTTCCATGGTGGTCGACATCGGCGGAGGCACCACCGAGGTTGGCATCATTTCGCTGGGCGGCATGGTCTATAAAGGCTCAGTACGCGTTGGCGGCGACAAGTTCGATGAAGCGATCGTCAACTACATCCGACGCAACTACGGCATGCTGATCGGCGAACAGACCGCCGAGCTGATCAAGAAGGAAATCGGTTCCGCTTTCCCGGGTTCGGAAGTCAAGGAAATGGAAGTCAAGGGCCGCAATCTGTCCGAGGGCATTCCGCGTTCGTTTACGATTTCTTCCAACGAGATCCTGGAAGCATTGACCGATCCGCTCAACAACATTGTGTCGGCAGTAAAGAACGCGCTGGAGCAAACGCCGCCGGAACTGGGCGCAGACATTGCCGAGAAGGGCATGATGCTGACCGGCGGCGGCGCGCTGTTGCGCGACCTCGACCGTCTGTTGATGGAGGAGACTGGCTTGCCGGTGATCGTTGCCGAAGACCCGTTGACGTGCGTGGTACGCGGCTCCGGCATGGCGTTGGAGCGCATGGACAAGCTCGGTTCCATCTTCTCGTACGAATAAACTGGCAATGTTTTATGCGACGCGCCGCGCCCCCGTGCGGGGCGCGGGGGCTGACAAGAAAAAACGGTCACATATAGTTAGACCCTGATGGAATACAGTCCTCCGCCACTCTTCAAACAAGGCGCTTCTGCACGCGCCAAAGTGGTGTTCTTCTCTCTGATTGCATTGATCCTGCTGGTGGCCGATTCGCGCCTGCACTCGTTGACCGCGATCCGCCAAGTGGTGGGCACCATGCTCTATCCGCTGCAGGTCGTGGCGTTGTTGCCGCGCGATGCCGCTTATATGGTCGGCGACTACTTCACTTCGCTGTCGGCGCTGCAAAAGGAGAACAAGCTGTTGAAGCAGCAGCAGGTCGCCAATGCCGCGGCATTGCAGCTGGTGCACCAGCTCTCGGCTGAAAATGATCAATTGCGCAAGCTGCTTGCCGCTAATGAGCGCGTGCTGATGAAATCGGTGATGAGCGAAATCCTGTACGATGCCCGCGATGCATTCACCCGCAAGATCGTGGTTGACCGAGGCATGCAGCATGGCGTCGAGCCGGGGCAGCCGGTGATCGACGACATCGGCGTGGTCGGACAAGTGACGCGTGTCTTCCCGTTTACCTCCGAAGTAACGCTATTGACCGATAAGGACCAGGCAATTCCCGTGCAGGTGGTGCGCAGCGGCTTGCGCAGCATCGCCTATGGGCAGGGGCACTCCGGGGCACTCGATCTGCGCTTCATGCCGACCAATGCCGATATCAAGAGCGGCGACATTCTGGTTACCTCCGGCATTGACGGCGTGTATCCGGCTGGTCTGGCGGTGGCGAAAGTGACCAATGTCGAAAACAAGTCGACCGATACCTTTGCTCGAATTTCCTGCCAGCCGCTGGCCGGCATCGACCGCAACCGTCAATTGCTGATCCTCTTGGTCGACACCCGCTTGCCGCCACGCCCCGAGCCGGAGGACACGAAGGACAAGAAGGACAAGTTCAGCAGGAGGCGCAGCGCGGACACGGCCAAGGAGACGGCCAAGGATGGCAAGAAGGAGGCTGCCAAATCAGCCCAACCAGCGGCACAGCCGGCTGCGCAACCAGCAGCCCCGCAGCAGCCCGCATCGCCGGTGACACCGCAAAAGGCAATGACTCAATGAACAATCGTCCGCAATACATTCTGTTGCCGGCCAATCACGTATTCATTGCGGCCACCTTGGTCGGCGCTTTTCTGCTCAACCTGCTGCCTTGGGGGCAGTGGTATGGAGTGCCGGATTTCGCCGCGCTGGTACTTGTGTTTTGGAGCATTCACCAGCCGCGCAAAGTGGGTATCGGCATAGCGTTCTTCATGGGGCTCTTGATGGATGTGCACGATGCGACGCTGCTCGGCCAGCATGCGCTGGCGTACACGCTGTTGTCGTACTTCGCGATCATGATCCACCGCCGCGTGCTGTGGTTCCCGCTCGGTGCGCAGGCACTGCATATTCTGCCGCTCCTGTTGCTGGCGCAGATGATGCAACTGGTGGTGCGCATCGCGGTTAGCGGCAAGTTTCCCGGCTGGTTGTATTTCCTGGAAAGCGTTACCTCAGCCGCGCTCTGGCCGCTGATCGCGATGTTGCTGCTGGCACCGCAACGGCGTGCGATCGACCGGGATGAAACGCGCCCGATTTAATGCACCGAGCCTGGTATGACTGAGTTCAAGAACACCGAACGCGAACTGCATTTCTTCCGCATGCGCCTGTCTGCGGCAGGCGTGTTCGTGCTGATCTGTTTTGGTCTGCTGCTGGCGCGTTTTCTTTGGCTGCAGGTGGTCAGGCATACCGACTATGCGGCGCAGGCCGAGGAAAATCGTATTTCGGTGGTGCCGGTGGTGCCCAACCGCGGCCTGATCCTGGACCGCAACGGTGCAGTATTGGCGCGCAATTTTTCCGCTTATACGCTGGAGATCACGCCTTCCAAGATCAAAGGTGAGCTGGAGACGGTGATTGATGAATTGTCGACCCTGGTCGAGATCCAGCCCAAGGACCGCAAGCGTTTCCGCAAGCAGTTGGAAGAGTCGAAGAACTTTGAAAGTTCGCCGATCCGCACCCGCTTGACCGATGATGAGGTGGCGCGCTTTACCGCGCAGCGGTACCGCTTTCCTGGCGTCGAAATCCAGGCGCGCCTGTTCCGGCAGTATCCGCTGGGCCAGGTTGCATCGCACGTCATCGGCTATATCGGCCGCGTGAGCCAGAAGGACGCGGAGAAGATCGACGCGATGGAGGATGCCGCCAACTATTACGGCACCGAATACATCGGCAAGGAAGGTCTGGAAAAAAGCTACGAGAAGTACCTGCACGGCACGACCGGCTATGAAGAGGTCGAGGTGTCCGCCGGCGGGCGCGCGGTGCGCACGCTGTCGCGCACGCC
>DASVLY010000249.1:0-4822 GCA_036384635.1 Noviherbaspirillum sp.
TTCTCCAGGACAGAGGCAAAGGATTGTTGCGCCTTGTAATCGTTCTCATAAATCGCCGTTTCCAGTGTGCGGGCTCTCACCATCGACTGCCCCTTGCCGAGCATAAGCAAACCCTGGATCGATGGCATGCGAACCGTACCAACCTCGTCCAGACCGGCACCCACTTCCCGTATCCCGCTATATCCGGCCATGCCGATGACGGCCAACGCCATCAACATCACGACGACCAGCACCGAAAGTTTCCACTTGATCGACAAATTCCTGAACATTGACAAATCTCCCCGATTTTTCCAACGGTTTCTCTCATGCTGCCAATTGCTGCATTTCCCTGCTGTTGATTTCGGCAAACAACGCCGCCACATCGAGAATCAACGCCACCTCGCCGCTGCCCAGAATGGAAGAACCGCTGATGCATTTGACCCGGTTGAACATTTTTCCCAACGGTTTGATGACGGTCTGGAATTCGCCGAGCAGCGTATCGACCACCAGACCGGCCTTCTGTCCCGCATACTTGATCACCACGATGCTCTCGCGCCGCCCAGCAGCGCCTTCGGCCTGGAACAGTTCGCGCAGCCGGATGAACGGCAGCACCTCGCCGCGCAGATTGGTGTAGTTGTGCCCCCGCTCGCAGGAAAACTCGACGCATTCCTCAATCATGTCCAGCGGAATCACGAACACCGATTTGCCGAGCCCGACCAGGAAACCGTCGATGATCGCCAGCGTCAGCGGCAGCCGCACCGCGACCGTGGTGCCCACGCCCTCCTCGCTCTTGATGTCGACGCTGCCGCGCAGCGCGACGATATTGCGCTTGACCACATCCATGCCGACGCCGCGCCCGGACAGGTTGGTAATCTGGTCCGCGGTGGAAAAACCCGGCTCGAAAATGAGCCCATAGATCTCGCTGTCGGTGAGTGCCCGCCCCGGCTCGACGAGTCCGCGCTCGATTGCCTTCGCCATGATCTTGTCGCGCTTCAAGCCGCCGCCGTCATCGCTGACTTCGATCACGATGCTGCCCGAATCGTGATACGCATTGAGCTTGACCGTGCCCTTGGCCGGCTTGCCGCGTGCAGCGCGTACGTCCGCCGGTTCGATGCCGTGGTCAATTGCGTTGCGCACCAGATGCGTAAGCGGATCGGCGATCTTTTCCACCACCGTCTTGTCGAGTTCGGCATCCTCGCCGCTGACCACAAGACCGATATCCTTGCCGATCTCTTTAGCGACGTCATGCACCACGCGCTGGAAGCGGTTGAAGGTAGCGCCGATTTTGACCATGCGCAGTTGCAGCGCGCTGTCGCGCACTTCCTGAACGAGGTTCGACAGGATCGAGGTGCATTCCTCCAGTTCGGGGAACTGTGCGCGCCGCGCGACCAAGTTGGCCGATGCGCCGGCGATGATCAGTTCGCCGATCAGGTTGATCAGATGGTCGAGCTTGTCGGCATCGACCCTGATCGAACGGTTTTCCTGCGCCTTGGACTCGCTCACCTGCTTTTGCTTGGCCAGCGCTGCCTCGACCACCGCCGGCTGCACCGTACGCTGTCCGACCAGGATGGTGCCAAGCGGCGGTGCCTCCGTCGCCGCTGCCGCTCCCGACTGCAGGTTCAACGCAGCATCGAGCTCATGCGCGGTCACGCTGCCGCAACGCACGAGGATTTCTCCCAAGCGCGTCGGCTCCTCCGGCAACTGCTGGATCAGACGCACATATTCGGAGATGCGGCTGTGCGGCGGCAGGATGCTGATACGGCAGTCGTCACGCACGAATTCGAAGACACTGTCGATCGCCGCTTTCTCGGCGGTGCTGTCGAACGCGATCTCGAAACCGAGGTAGCAGGATTCGGGGTCGATCGCTCCGAGCGCCGGAACCGCATCCGACAGCGTGGCGATGCCGACAATGGTGCCGAGCTTCTGGAGATAGCGGATGAAGGACAGCGGGTCCATGCCGTTTCTCAACACCTCCGGGCCAAAGCGCAGCGAGATGTGCCAATGGTCGCTGCTGCCCTCCATACTCTCGATGCGCTCCACGGCGGGCGAGTCCGGTTCAGCCGCAACGACCGGCAATGCAGCCCGGGGCGCGCCGAGGTAGCCGGAAAGCTGTTCGGCCAGCGGCGCACCGCGTTGCGTGATCGCATCGTTCGCTTCGAGGCGGCCCGCCGCCACCTCGTCGATCAGCACGCCGATATGGTCGCAGCAGGATAACAACAGCGTAACCAGCGTGTCGTCGATGCCGAGCTTGCCGTCGCGCAGGCGGTCGAGCACGCTTTCGAGCACGTGCGTGAATTCAACGATATGGTCGAGGCTGAACAGGCCGGCCGATCCTTTGATGGTGTGCGCCGCGCGAAAGATCGCGTGAATCATTTCGCCTTTGGTTTCCGCCTGCGCCACCGAGAGCAATGCGTTTTCCACCTCCTCCAGCAACTCGCGGCTCTCCGCGATGAAAGTCTGCAGTGCGTCGTCAAGATTCATGGTCATGGTTCGCCTCGTTTACGAATGGGATGCTGCCGGAGAAGAAATAACGAGCGGATCGCCGAACCAGCCGCCCACATCAAGCAGCTCGAACGCCTCCAGCACGGCAACGCTGTGCCCGCTCAGGCGCAGCTCCTTGTGCGCAGCCTGCGCGGCTTTCTTCGCCGCGATCAGCAACTGCACGCCGGCGGTATCGATTTCGCTGACCGCCGACAGGTCGATGTCGAGTTCCGTGCACTGATCCAGCGCTGTCAACAACGTCTCTTTCAGCGCCGCCGCCTGATAGACCGTCATCTCGCCCTCGACGCGCAACGGGCGAGCGCCGTCCTTACGCTTGTTTTCAGCGTTCATCGTGTACTCCGCGAATAAGAGAAATAAAGAAGGCGGTCCTAGGGCAGAACCAGTTTTTGCACTGCATTGAGCAGCACTTCGGGCTTGAACGGCTTGACAACCCAGGCCTTGGCGCCGGCCATCTGGCCTGCCCGTTTTTTCGCCTCATCGGATTCGGTGGTGAGCATGATGACCGGCGTGAATTTATAGGCAGGCATCTGCTTGACCGAGGATACGAAAGTGATGCCGTCCATCTTCGGCATGTTCACGTCGCTAACGATGAGATGCACCTTTTGCCCGGTCAGCTTGGACAAGGCATCCTGGCCGTCGCAGCCTTCTATCACCTCATACCCCGCGCTCTTGAGCGCGATTCCGACCACTTGCCGCAGCGACGACGAATCGTCGACGACCATGATTGTTTTGGCCATTCTTGTCTCTCCCGGAAAAATAAGTAGGACTTACGCAAAATCGTCCCAGCAAGGCGCGCCGACGCAGACAGTACAAGACATACGGCAAGGCGGCAGCAACGCGGCTGGGGCGGTTTTGCGTAAGTCCTAATAAGATTTCGTTCTCTTGGATTGGTATTGCGTCGTGGCCGCGGCAAACCGCGCGCTTCTCGGCCATCGCACAAATCTTTTCCAGCTCTGCCGGCTGTTCGGCTGCATCCAGCGGATGCAGCGCACCGCCCTCGTCGAAATGGCGGCGGCTCTGTTTGGGGAAATCGGGCAGGTGTTCGGGGTTGTGGTTGATGCGGCTCACGGCCGGCGTGATCGACAAGCCGATGAAGCCGCTCCACACGGGGGTCTGATAAAGCGAATCGGAATAGCTGCGCTCAACGCAATTCACTGTTCGCTCCCTGGACTGCATGCATTACCAGCATCTTCATAGGAATCCGACTGCACCTTTCAAAGGCGCTCTAAATGCCTCCCGCATCCACAACAATGTTCGTACATGGACGACAAGATGGAGGGCATGATGACAACAAAATGTTACATCATTTCCTTAGGGTAATGTCAAAGAAGGTCGTGAATTTCACGGACTATGTTGTGCGAAAATTTCCACAAGGTGCTGCCGTGCGGCTGGTCATGAAAAGCTCAAACGCTCCTCAATCACATTGCCCGTGCTGTTTGAATGTGCTGTTGCGTTTGTCGCGCTGTTCAAATTTACCCCTCTGCCATCGTGCCGGACCAGCAATCTGTCGTATCCTATTTGTTTTCCCCTTTCCATTAGAAAGACCATGGCTCAATACGTGTACACGATGAACCGCGTGGGCAAGATCGTTCCGCCCAAGCGCCAGATCCTCAAGGATATTTCGCTGTCCTTCTTCCCCGGCGCCAAGATCGGCGTGCTCGGCCTGAACGGTTCAGGCAAATCGACGCTCTTGAAAATCATGGCCGGCATCGACAAAGAGATCGAAGGCGAGGCAGTGCCGATGCCGGGGCTGAACATCGGCTATCTGCCGCAGGAGCCGCAGCTCGATCCGGAACAGACGGTGCGCCAGGCGGTGGAGTCCGCGCTGGGCGAGGTGTTCGAAGCACAAGCCAAGCTCGATGCGGTGTATGCGGCATATGCCGAGCCGGATGCCGATTTCGATGCGCTCGCCGCCGAGCAGGCACGGCTGGAAGCGATCATCGCCGCCTCCGACGGCAATCACCTGAACCAGCAGCTTGAAATCGCCGCCGACGCGCTGCGCCTGCCGCCGTGGGACGCGAAAATCGGCGTCTTGTCCGGCGGTGAAAAACGTCGCGTTGCGCTGTGCCGCCTGTTGCTGTCGAAACCCGACATGCTGCTTCTGGACGAACCGACCAACCACCTCGACGCCGAATCGGTCGAATGGCTGGAGCAATTCCTGCAGCGCTTCCCCGGCACCGTGGTCGGCATCACGCACGACCGCTACTTCCTCGACAACGCGGCAGAATGGATTCTCGAACTCGACCGCGGCCACGGCATTCCATGGAAAGGCAATTACAGTTCCTGGCTGGAGCAGAAGGACCAGCGTCTGAAGCAGGAAGCGAACCAGGAGAAGTCGCGC
>DASVLY010000250.1:0-2339 GCA_036384635.1 Noviherbaspirillum sp.
GCACGCACCAGCCTTATCCGAGTGATCTCGGAAGGCGCGCCGAAACGCTTTGGCGGTCCCCAGTAGCCAGTACCGCGGCTGGTGTACACCCACAACCTGCCCAATCGGTTCAGGCCGGCGGTGTACGGCTGTTGCATGGGAACAAAGAAATTCCATGGGAGGAACTGTCCGCCGTGCGTGTGACCGGACAACTGCAGATCGAAACCGGCATCGACGGCAGCTGCCGCAGTGCGCGGCTGGTGGGCAAGCAACACTTTCACGGCCACATCATCGGGCGCGCCCGCCACTGCTCTGTGCGGATCGCTCTTGTGCGCCGGATCGAAATGATGTGCACTGTAGTCGGTGACTCCTGCCAGAAGCAACGCTGCGCCTTCATGCGCGAGCACCACATGTTCGTTCATCAGCACATACAGACCGAGCCGCCGCACTTCAGCGATCCAGGCATGCGCGTTCGAATAGTATTCATGGTTGCCAGTGACAAAATAGGCACCGTGTCTTGCCTTCAACCGCGCCAGCGGCGCGGTATGCGGTGCCAGATGCTGCACGCTGCCATCGACCAGATCGCCGGTCACTGCCACCACATCTGCATGCAAGGCATTGACGCGCTCGACGATAGCGTCGAGATAACCGCGCTTGATAGTAGGGCCGACGTGGATGTCGCTGATCTGCGCGATGGTAAAGCCGTGCAGCGCGTGCGGCAGATCAGCAATCGGCACCTCGACATCGACCACGCGCGCCACCCGCCGTGCATTGATGAAGCCGATTGCCGTCACCACTGCGGCAAGCAATGGAACCGCCGCTGCGGAAGCGGCAAGCAGCACGCTGTCATGCCACCCGCAGATGGCCGCGACCAGCAGCACGATGTCGCGCAGCAAGGTCAGCACCAGCAGCGATGAAAACATTCCGAGTGCGAGCAGGCCGGCCCAGGCGACACGGTCGGCCAAGGGCTGACGCCGGATCGCGTACGACAGCAGTCCGGCCAATATCAGCACCACGGATGCCGCCAGCCACAACACCGCGACTATCTGCACGGTGAACGAAACGGGCATGACGGGCAACAGGCGTAATCCAATATAGGTGTGCAGCAAGGTCAGCAGGCCGAGGACGGTCAGGGTGCGCAATTGCATGAGGAATTCCTCGGGATAATGTTCTGTATGTCGGGTTTAAATTCCCGGCTTCAATGGCCGGATTATAAGAGTCCTTTGCCGCGTAAACTTGCATGCGTACAGCGCTGCAGCGGATGTGCGATAAGTTAAGTTAAACTCAGTCGTTCCAATCAAAGACACATGGTGATCTGATGCATCAAGCCGCAATCCTGTTTCCTGTCATCGCACTGGCCGCATGGACCTTTGCCGTTCTCATGCTGATTCCTTACCAACGGTTCAAGGCTGTCCTGAACAAGCAAATCAGCGGAGCAGATTTCAAATTCGGCGAATCCGCCAATGTTCCTCCGCATGTCAGCATCCCGAACCGCAACTTGATGAATCTGCTGGAAATGCCGGTGCTGTTCTACGTTGCCTGCCTGATGCTGTACGTCACTCATACCGCCAGTTCAGTAGTGCTGATGCTTGCCTGGATTTACATGGCGCTGCGCATCATGCACAGCCTGGTTCATCTGACCTACAACAACGTGATTCATCGTCTCGTCTTTTTTGCCGGAAGCAATCTCGTTTTGCTGGCGATATGGATAGCATTCAGCATGGCGCTGGCAGCATGACGGACAGGGAATATGTATGGTGATTCGAGTCGTCCGCCTTGGCAGCCCCAGAGAGGAAGGCGAAGGTTTGCGTATCGGAACGGTGCGCCATCCACCGCGCGGCATGCGCAAGGAAGAGTACGCCTCGAAGAATATTTACGATGTCTGGTTTCCCAATCTTGCGCCCAGCGAAGCATTGCTGAAGGAGGCGAAACCGGCAGATGACATCAAGTCCTGGCAGACTTTCAAGCGCAAGTTCCTCGCCGAAATGAAGCGCCCCGATGCAAGCAAGGACCTGGATTTGCTCGCGGCGCTATCGCACCAGACGAATATGGCGATCGGGTGTTATTGCGAGGATGAGACGCGCTGCCATCGGTCGATCCTGAAAGGACTCCTGATTGCAAGAGGTGCTCGCGTCATATAGCGCCGCGCATCACGATATCGACGCGCAAGCCGCCGCCGCTGCGTTGGAAGCTTCAATCGTGCCGCCATGGGCCGTGATGACCCGCTGTGCAATTGCCAGCCCGAGGCCGTGCATTGAAGAATGCGTAAGCCCCTGCCTCTTTACGCCGCCACCAATACGCTGCAGCGCACTTTGGTAAGATGTGAGGTGCATACGACACCACCCGTTCAATTTCAGCCC
>DASVLY010000251.1:0-3179 GCA_036384635.1 Noviherbaspirillum sp.
ACGATACAATTCCGGCTCGAACGCCTCGTGCGGAATTGCCATAATCGAGCCTATGGAAAACCCTGCCCAGATCCTGATCGTTGACGACGACCGCGACATCCGCTCGCTGCTGGCCGAATATCTGGAAAAGAACGGATATCGCGCCCTCACCGCCGGCGACGGCAAGGCGATGTGGAAAGTGCTCGATGAATCGCGCATCGACCTCGTCGTGCTCGACCTCAACCTTCCCGGCGAGGACGGCCTGACGCTGTGCCGCAATCTGCGCAGCCGTTCGGATATCCCGGTGGTGATGCTGACCGCGCGCGGCGAGCCGCTCGACCGCATCCTCGGCCTGGAGATGGGCGCCGACGATTACCTGCCGAAACCGTTCGAGCCGCGCGAACTGTTCGCCCGCATCCGCAGCGTACTGCGCCGTAACCATGCACTGCCGCCCAACATGGAGCACGCAGAACCGCGGCAAGCGCATTTCGCCGGCTGGACCATGGATTTCACCGCACGCCACCTGATCAATCCGCACGGCGTGGTGGTTGCGCTGTCCGGTGCCGAGTTCCGCCTGCTGAAAATTTTTGTCGAACACGCGAACCGCGTCTTGAGCCGCGACCATTTGCTGAACCTGACGCAAGGCCGCGACGCCGACCCGTTCGACCGCTCGATCGATCTGCAGATCAGCCGCCTGCGCCAGAAGCTTGGCGAAGATGCACGCTCGCCGCAAATCATCAAGACCGTGCGCAACGAAGGCTATGTGCTCGCCGCACAGGTGACCAGAGAATGATGAAATCGATTTTTCAGTCGATGACGAGCCGCGTCGTGCTGATGCTCATCGCCGGCGTCCTCATCAGCGCGCTGTTGAGCCTTTTCTTCGCATTCGGCGAACGGCAAAGAATGATCGCGCAGTTCCGCGACTTCCACGCGGTCGAGCGCGTCGCGCAATTCATTCTTGCGCTCGACACGGTGCAACCGGACTTGCGCACGTCCTACCTGGCAGCGGCCTCGGGCATCGGCATCCAGGCGGAACCTGCCAGGACAGATGCGCAGGCAAAAGGACAGCGGTCGGAATTCGCGGACCGGCTCGAACAGCGTTTGCCGCAGGGCTACCGGGTTATGTCGGCTGCGGCCATGCCATCCGACTGCAGCGTGCCAGCCAACCGCACCCCCGGCCTCTTGCCGCCAGAACGCCGCGCGCTATGCGAAGCGCTGCTGATCACACTGCAGGATGGCGCGCGCGTGCGCGTGACTTTCATCCCGCCGCGCCCGCCGCCGCCGTTTTCCCCTCATCCGGAAGTGCTCATCTACGGCATCCTGTTTTTACTCAGTATCGGTGTGCTCGCCGCGATCATCGCGCGCATGACCATGCGTCCGCTCAAGCAATTGGCGCAGGCGGCAACCGAACTTGGCAACGACATCGACCGCATGCCGCTGCCCGAGCGCGGCGCAACTGAAATCCGGCAGGCTGCTGCCGCTTTCAACGCGATGCAGTCGCGCATCCGCCATCACATCAAGCAACACGCGCAAATACTCGCGGCCATCACGCACGATCTGCAGACGCCGCTCACCCGGCTGCGGCTGCGGCTGGAGAAGGTGGAAGACGCGGAACTGCGCGGCAAGCTGATTTCCGATCTGTCGGCAATGCAAAGCATGGTGCGCGAAGGCCTGGACCTGGCGCGCAGCATGAATACGGCTGAAAAAATGCAGGCGCTGGACCTGGATTCGCTGATCGACAGCGTATGCGCGGACGCTGCCGATGCCGGGCAAGACGTGACATTCAGCGGCAGTGCGTCGGTTCCGGTGCTGGCGCGCCCCACTGCATTACGTCGCTGCCTGACCAACTTGATCGATAACGCGGTGAAATACGGCCGGCACGCGCACGTGAGTGCAACATATGAGCATGGTCACACGGTAATCCGCATCAGGGACGGCGGCGCGGGCATCCCCGAGGGCGAATGGGAAAAGGTGTTCGAACCTTTTTATCGGCTGGAAAATTCACGCTCGCGCGACACCGGAGGCACCGGTCTGGGCCTGACGATCGCCCGCAACATCGCCGAACAGCACGGAGGCACGATCAGGCTGCGCAACCACCCGGAAGGCGGACTGGAGGTGACGGTCGCATTGCCGTCGCGCCGATGAATCGGGTAGTCTATAGGGCGCACCGGCACGGCCGGTTTTTTATTGCGCCTTATGAATCATAAATTGACTCCATCAACGGTATTAATGCTTGTCATTCCACCACTGCTGTGGGCAGGCAATGCCATTGTGGGCCGCGTCGTGCATGAACTGGTGCCACCCATCACCCTGAACTTCCTGCGCTGGGCCATCGCTTTTCTCATTCTGCTGCCGTTCGGCGCTGCCATCTTCCGTCCGGGCAGCGGCCTGTGGGTGCGGCGGCGGCAGCTTGCTGCGCTGGGCCTGCTCGGCATCGGCCTGTATAACGCGCTGCAGTACCTGGCGCTGCAAAGCTCGACACCGATCAATGTGACGCTGGTCGCCGCCAGCATGCCAGTGTGGATGCTGTGCATCGGCTGGCTGGCCTTCGGCGCACAGGTGTCTTCCCTGCAAGTCTGCGGCGCAGCGCTGTCGGTCGCCGGTGTGCTGGTGGTATTAAGCCGAGGCGACTGGCATCAATTGCTGGCGCTGCACCTGGTGCCGGGCGACCTGTACATGATTCTGGCCACCATCGCCTGGTCCTTCTACAGTTGGCTGCTGACACGTTTCAAGAATGACGGCGGCATCCGCCGCGACTGGGCGACTTTCCTGCTGGCGCAGGTGAGCTTCGGCGTGCTCTGGTCCGGCGCATTTGCCGCAGGCGAATGGTTGACCACCGATGCGCGGATACATTGGAGCTGGCCGCTGGCTGCGGCATTGCTGTATGTGGCTGTCGGCCCTGCAGTGCTCGCTTTTCGCTTTTGGGGTGCCGGGGTGCAGCGTGCGGGCCCGAGCATTGCGGCCTTCTTCAGCAATCTCACACCGCTGTTCGCCGCGCTGATGTCATCCGCGTTCCTCGGCGAACTGCCGCATGTTTACCACGTCGCGGCATTCGCATGCATCGTGGGCGGGATCGTGCTTTCATCGCGCCGCTAAGAACCTGTTCAGGATCTCGTTCAACGGGCGTCAGCCGGGTTCGACCGGAGCGCAGGAACCGGAGTGTACTCAAGTACATGAGGATTCCGAGCACCGTACGAACC
>DASVLY010000252.1:0-2496 GCA_036384635.1 Noviherbaspirillum sp.
CCCAAAGGAAGGCTACATCAGTGATGATGCCCGCAAGCGTGACCCTCGCCGTTTTCGACGGACATGAGCGCATCGCGCCCAGTCTCGCGCGTGAAGCCTGCGGCTTCCAGCCGCTTCAAATAGTCTTCCCAGAGCTGCGCATGATTGGCGCCGAGCCAGTACAGATAATCCCAGGAATAGATGCCAGTGTTATGGCCGTCCGAGAAATGCGGCTGCACCGCGTAATTCCCGACCGGTTCCAGCGCCGTGAGCAGTACATTGCGCTTGCCGGTCTGTAGCACTTCCTGCCCGGCGCCGTGGCCACGCACTTCCGCCGACGGTGAATAGACACGCAATAACTCGAACGGCAAGGAAAAGATTTCGCCGTTGTCGAACGCGATTTCGAGCGTGCGCGACTGTGTATGCACAGTGAGCGCGGTCGGAGCCTGCACGGCTTGTTTCGGATCGGCCATCGGGAGTGTTTACTTTCAGAATATCAGAGCAGCGACTGTTCGAAGCGGTTCATGATCGCTTCACGAAGCCGCGGCACCAGAGCACGACGCCGTGCGAGATCATTGGACGACGGAGTGCGCCTGACCTCGCCCCAGATCGGGTCCGGAAAATGCGCGTCGTCCTCGTAGCGCGGAATCACATGCCAGTGCAGGTGCGGCGTAACATTGCCGAGGCTGGCGACATTGACCTTGTGCGGCTGCATTACCTCGCGTACTGCTTCCTCGACCTGCCAGACTGCGGCGATAAGAATTGCGCGTTCGGCAGACGACAAATCCGTCATTTCTTTTACGTGCGCATTCCAGATCACGCGGCAAAAGCCGGGATACCGCTCATCGTCCACCAGCACGATGCGATAGTTCCCATCCCGGTAGACCACCTCGCCGCCGGGCTGGATGCACAGTTCGCAAGCTTGTTTTACCATCGGTCCTTACACTAACACGCGTTCGATGCCGCCGTTGTTGGCGCGCGCCACATATTCCGGCAACCAGTTCTCGCCGAGCAGGTGTCGCGCCATTTCGACCACAATGTAGTCAGCATCGGTGCCGGCATCCTCGTTGTAGCGCGACAACCCTTGCAGACAGGCCGGACACGAGGTCAGGATTTTCACGTCGCCGCTGAATCCATCTGCCCGCAGCTTGTCGGCGCCCTTGGTCATTTCCTCTTCCTTGCGGAAGCGGATTTGCGTCGAAATGTCAGGGCGCGACGCCGCCAAGGTGCCTGCCTCTCCGCAGCAGCGGTCATTCTTCTCGATTTTCTGCGCATCCTGCGTGGTGATGAGCGCATTCACCGTCTTCAACGGGTCCTGCTGCTTCATCGGGCTGTGGCAGGGATCATGGTACATGTAACGCACGCCGCTCACCCCTTCGAGCTTCACGTTCTTTTCCATCAGGTATTCGTGAATATCGACGATCCGGCAACCCGGGAAAATCTTTTCAAACTCGTAGCCCGCCAGTTGATCGTAGCAAGTGCCGCACGATACAACGACCGTTTTAATGTCCAGATAGTTCAATGTATTGGCCACGCGATGGAACAACACGCGATTGTCCGTCATCATCTTTTCCGCTTTCTCGTACTGGCCTGCGCCACGCTGTGGATAGCCGCAGCACAAGTAGCCAGGCGGCAGTACGGTCTGCACGCCGACATGCCATAGCATTGCTTGCGTTGCCAGGCCGACTTGCGAGAACAATCGCTCGGAACCGCATCCCGGGAAGTAAAACACCGCTTCGGTATCGGCCGTGGTCTTTTGCGGATCGCGGATGATCGGCACGATTTTGTCGTCTTCGATATCGAGCAACGCACGCGCAGTTTTCTTCGGCAGGTTGCCGGGCATCTTCTTGTTGATGAAGTGAATCACCTGCTCGCGCACCGGTGGTTTACCATGCGATGCCGGCGGTGCCTTGGTCTGTTTCTTCGCAAATGCCTTGAGCACCTCGTTACCCAGACGCTGCGCCTTGTATGCCAGACCGGTCATCGCCGCGCGGGTGGCATTGATGGTCGCCGGATCGGTAGCATTCAGGAAAAACATGGCGCCGGCTGTACCGGGGTTGAACGACTTCTTGCCCATCTTGCGCAGCAGATTGCGCATGTTCATCGACACATCGCCGAAATCGATATCGACCGGGCACGGCGTCACGCACTTGTGGCAGACCGTGCAGTGATCGGCCACATCTTCGAATTCTTCCCAGTGCTTGATCGACACGCCGCGCCGGGTCTGCTCTTCGTACAGGAAGGCTTCGACCAGGAGCGAAGTCGCGAGGATCTTGTTGCGCGGCGAATACAGCAGGTTTGCGCGCGGCACGTGAGTTGCGCACACCGGCTTGCATTTGCCGCAGCGCAGGCAGTCCTTCACGCTGTTGGCAATCGCGCCGATGTCGCTTTGCTGCATGATCAGCGATTCATGGCCCATCAGACCGAACGACGGCGTATATGCATTGCGCAGATCGGCGTGCAGATCCGGGTGATTGAGCAGTTTGCCCTTGTTGAAGCGGCCTTCCGGATCGACAC
>DASVLY010000253.1:0-3076 GCA_036384635.1 Noviherbaspirillum sp.
TGCGCCCGGCTGTCCTGCCGGCACATCGAACGCACTGATTCTCGCCGTCAAGAGACCGTTCGGCTGGGTTGTGGTGTCGAAATCCAGCCACGCAAACGTGCGGTCGGCCGACACATTAAACACCCCCAGTATTGGCGTATAACCGGCCACCGGCAACAGCTCGACGTTTTGAAGGCCCTTGCCGCGCACCTCCAGCCGGGTGATGCCGCTGACGGTCTCGCCGTAGACCGGCGCCATCGTGACCGACGCCGTAAAGGGGAGGCCATTGCTCAGGTTCCAGCGCCGGGCAGGCATCGCGATAATCTCCCTGGCACCGGGCTGTCCTTGCGTGACATTGAATGCGCTGATTCTCACATCCCTGACGCCATCGGGCAGCGACCTGGAATCGAAGTCCAGCCAGGCCATGGTCCGGTCTGGCGATATATTGAATACTCCCAACGTCGGCGCATAACCGGTAGCCGGCAACAGCTCGACATTCGCCAGGCCGCTGCCACGCACTTCAAGCCGCGTGATGCCGCTGACAACGGCGCCGTTGGCCGGTGCAGACGTTACCGCAGCGGTAAAAGTCGTCGGCGGAGAACCTGCATTGCTGATGTTCCAGGTGCGCGTGGTCATGGAGATGATTTCCGTGGCACCCGGCTGCCCGGCCGGGACATTGAATGCGCTGATCCGCACAGTCAGGGGACCGTTTGGCAGCCGCGTGGTATCAAGATCCAGCCAGGCGCGGGTTTGATCGCCGGTGATGTTGAAGACGCCCAGTCGGGGAAGATAACCGCTGGCCGGCAATAACTCGACGTTCGCCATTTGGTTGCCTTGCACTTCCAGCCTCACGATGCCGCTCAAGGTTGCACCGTTGGCCGGTGCCATCGACACGTTCGCGAAAAAGGGAGCGGTGGGCACGCCGGAGCAGCGCGGATCGAGGCTGCACGTGTTAAGGGGCCGGCCTTCGGACGTATACACAGTAGGCAGCAGCCGGGATGCGGTTGCGGTGTTCCCAGTATCCCCGCCGCCGCATGCGCCAAGCAACATGATCAGACCGGCCGCTGCGACAAACTTCCAATTTTTTGACATGATGCTTTTTCTCCGAGGCGATGCCATTCTTCAGGAAAAAGGGGGGGGGGGCAGCAGGCAGCTGCACATTACCTTCTTATCTGTTTAGCAGGCTGTTGAAAAACTACTGCGCGGGCCGAGCCTGGGGTCTGCGCAGTAGTTTTTCAACAGCCTGTTAGAGTGATATGTCGCCGTTCGGTTTTATGGCGGCCTGAGGCAGTCTTGATGCGCCTCAAAACTTCGCCACGCAAAGAATTCAGGCAAGCAAGGGATTGGTATAAATGCTATAAGGAAACCACATCGGCTTATTATTGATCTTAGGCGCTTGATTCATCCGCAAACGCTTCTCATATGCCAATTCACTATCTTGCCTCTTTGACTGCTTCTGAGCGCACCGCGCGCGCGAACTGCCATCTGGGCGCTTCCCTCGCATTTATTGCCGGCGCGCTGAATGCGGGCGGCTTTCTCGCAATCGGCCAGTACACATCGCATATGACCGGCATGCTATCGGCGGCGGCCGACAACCTTGTGCTTGGCAATATCCCGCTGATGGCAGTGGCTTTCCTGTCGATTCTGTCGTTCGCCTGCGGCGCGGCGTCGACTGCGGTCATGGTCAATTATTTGAAGCGCAACACCGACCGTAACGTCTACACGCCGCCGCTTCTGGTCGAGGCGGCGCTGCTGCTGATCTTCGGCTTGATGGGCACGAACCTGCATACGCATCGATTGATCCACCTGTCGCTCACCGCCATGCTGTTGTGCTACGTGATGGGATTGCAGAACGCAGTGATCACCAAGATCTCGAATGCGGAAATCCGCACCACGCATGTGACCGGCTTGGTCACCGATATCGGCATCGAGCTGGGCAAGCTGTTTTACTGGAATCGCCGGCCGGCGTTGAGCCACGGGAAGTATGTGATCGCCAATCGCAGGAAATTGCGGGTGCACCTGCTCCTGGTGGCATCGTTTTTCTGCGGCGGCGTGGCAGGCGCCTTCGGTTTCAAATATGTCGGTTTTTCGTCCACCATACCGCTGGCGGTCGGTCTGGTGATTCTGTCGTCGGCGCCGATGTTCGAGCCGCAGCGATAGCGTGCTACGCCTGCGCCTTCTTCTTGCGCTTGGGCGCAAGCATCGTATGCCGGCAGGTCGGCGCGCCGCACAGGCATGCATACGCGCGCTTTAATTTCGGCGTGTGCCGTTCATCGATGACCAGGCCGTAGTCGTAATTGAGTTCTTCGCCGCGCGCGATATCGCGCAGCGCATAGATGAATACCCGGCCGTCTTCCTCGCGCGCTTCGCAATTGGGCTCGCATGCATGGTTGATCCAGCGCGCATCGTTGCCGTTGCTGCCGCCATCGATGATCTTGCCGTTTTCCAGGCTGAAGAAAAATGTATGGAAGCAGTCCGCCGGCTTCGCGTTTTCGCGCCGCACCGCTTCCTTCGCGGTGATGTGCTCACCTGTGTATTCGAGGATGAGGGCACCGGCCGGGATCTTGCGCGTGGCGAATACGCCGTTGCCGTGGATTTTGGAATTGCGGACGACGTAAGCGGGCCGCTGCTGTTTGCCGGCCAAATCGGTCTTGAGAGGGGAATTCATTTTGGTTCTGAACAGAAGAGGATCAAGTGCAATTGGAAAAAACAACGAAACAACAATTATCCATCAGGACTTACGCAATGCTGCCGTTTTTTCATGGGAAATGCGGGGAGTACCCGATCTTGAATACGGCATGCGATGCGTAAGTCCTGAAATAAGGCTTCAAATTATTTTTTAAATTTCAGGACTGACGCATCGCATGCCGTATTGCGGAGTGCTTATTCACGCATCTGCCACGAAGAGGTCCGGCCCTGTGTAAGTCCTTATACAATGGGTTCTTCGTCTTTGTTTGATATTCGGACAAACCCATGCCCGCAAACCGCCTGACCCCGGCTGCGCTGTCCTTCGCCGACGGCGTGCCGTACGCCGAAACCTTCGGCGATGTCTATCATTCCGCCGACGGCGGCCTTGCACAGGCGATGCATGTTTTCC
>DASVLY010000254.1:0-9080 GCA_036384635.1 Noviherbaspirillum sp.
ACCGTCCTCCGAGCCGAACGCTGCGCAGAAAACCGCGGTCCCTATGATCCCGGCATCAGCGATGAAACGGGTTGCTCCTGCAGCATCGCCTGTGCTCGCTGCATCCGTTGTGCCCGCCGCATACACTGCCCCCGCTGCGCCTGCTGCGGTCACTACGCCTGCATCATCCTGGGAAATCGTGCCGTCTGACAAGACGCTGAACACCGCGCTCGCGCGTTGGGCGGCTGCCGCAGGATGGCAGTTGGTGTGGGAACTCCCGGTCGATTATGCGGTGGATGTCCGCACCGAAATTCGCGGCGGCTTCATGGAAGCGGTCGAACTCGTGGCAAAAAGCATGGAAACAGCCGAAGTACCGATGAAGGCGATTTTTTATGAGGGCAACCGCGTACTGCGCATTGTCGCGAAAGGAACCGAATAATGATGGCCGTGAGATTCTCGACCGCCCTGTCGACCCTGTTCCTGCTATCGGCTTGCACCGGATTGTCGGAAAAGGTGGACAGCAGAATCAACGAGGCGGGAGACAAGGTTTCCACGCTGGTGAGAGATACGGGACGCACCGCGCCAGGCTTTGTTGCCAAGTCGCCGCCCTCGGTAGCACATGAAAAAGGGATATGGCTGGGAAAGGATATCGTCAAATTGGGGCAGCCTGTGCTGCCAAGCGTTTTCTACGAAGAAGCCACGTTCGACAAGACCGTGGCTTCTCTTTCGGAACTGGCCGAACGCATCACATTGCGCTCGGGGATTCCGACCAAAGTCACGACTGACGCACTTCGCGCTGTCGAAGGAGGGGGCAACACGGCGTCCGGAGCGGCAGGCAACGCACCGGCCGGGATGCCGGGTAATGGGCAGGCTGTGCCAAATGCCATGCCATCGAGAGCGCCGGCCGGAGCGGTATCAACCTCCAACACCCCAGCCCCTGTACGCATTTACTACACCAAAGGCAACTTCAAAGGTTTGCTCGATACCGCCGCTGCACGCTTTGGCGTTTCATGGAAGTATGCCGATGGTGCCATCCACTTTTTCTACACCGACTCGCGCACCTTCCAGATCAATACGATTCCCGGCGATTCCACCTTCACCGCGACCGTCGCCAGCGGCGCCACCTCAACCGGGGGCATTTCTGGCGGTACGGGAGGCTCCGGCGGATCGTCCGGTGGAGCAGGGAGCGCCGGCGTGACATCCAACAACAGCCAGAATACGGGGGTGACTTCGCGGCTCTCTGTCTACACAAGCATCGAAAACGCGGTAAAGGCAATGCTCACCGCGAACGGCAAAGTCGTGACCTCTCCCGCAACTGGCACCATTACCGTCGTCGATACGCCCGATTCGCTCGATCGCGTTGCAGCCTACATCGACAATGAAAACAAGACATTGTCCCGGCAAGTCATGATCAACGTGACGGTCCTGTCGGTCACCTTGGACGATAGCGACGACTACGGCATCAACTGGAACCTGGTGTACAACAATTTGCGCCAGCAGTACGGCATCACGAGCTCTTACGCAGCCACTACGGGCAGCAACCTCTTCACTGCCGGCATCATCGGCAATTCGAAATTCTCCGGCAGTACGGCGGTCATCAATGCGCTGTCCAAGCAAGGCAAGGTACGGCGTCAGACCACGGCATCGGTCATCACGCTCAATAACCAGCCCGTTCCGGTGCAAGTGGCCAAGCAGACCACCTACCTCCAGGCATCGCAAACCACTCTCGTGTCGCAGGTGGGGCAGAGCACCACGCTCGTGCCCGGCACCGTCACGTCGGGCTTCAACATGAGCATCCTTCCGCATGTGCTCACCAACGGCACCGTGTTGCTGCAATTCTCGACCGATATCTCTTCGCTGCGCCAGATACGCGAAGTGCAAAGCGGTACGAGCAAGATTGAATCGCCGGAAATCGACACGCGCAATTTCCTGCAGCGCGTAGCGATGAAGCCGAACGAGACGCTCATCATCAGCGGCTTCGAGCAAACCGACGAAAACCTGAATCGGCAGGGCGTAGGCAGCGCCCGCAACTACGCCTTGGGCGGCGGTCTCAAGGCAGGGAGCAGCAAGGAATCGATCGTGATCCTGATCACGCCAACGACGCTCGGAATCTGATCGAAGAGGAATCAGATCATGGCGATCTACATCACTCAGATCGATAAGCACAAATTTGTCTGCGGTCTTTTCTGGCAGTCGCTCTCCCGTCCGCGCGAGCTGGTCAAGGAGGCGGTCGAACTGGCCAGGAAGATCGATTCCGATCTGATGGTTCTGCGCACCGACCATTCGACCGCGCAGGCCGGATTCGCGCAAACTTCCGAAGGTGCACGGCGCGGCATGTTCTCTCTTGGCGCGGTCGTATCCAAGACGCTTGCCATCGAGGGCGCCTATTACGATGGCGAAAAGCAGCGTGTGCACAACTGGCTCGCTGCATTGAAACTGCCGGACGGGAAGTGGGCGTATTTCGCCGTCCGTGATGCCAACTTCCTTCCGAACGGCGATTTCGCCGGCACCAAGGAAGAAGTGCTCGAACGTTTGCACGGCGACTATGGACTGGGAGGCTGGAATGTCGTGATCGGCGACGAGGAACTCGCCGACTACGGGTTCCACAATTTCGAAGTCCGCAGCATCGAAAGCCTGATTCCACATCGCAAGGACGGCAGCATCAGGGTGCACCGCTGGTGGGCCTTGCGGCAATTGAACAAGAAGAAGTCGTACTGGCCGATGGCTGCTGCGGCCGGACTGGCGGCAGTGGTAGCAGCAGGCACTGCGTACTGGAAGTACCAGCAACGAAAACAAGAGGAACAGCGGCTTGAGCTGGCCATCGCCGCGGCGCGCCAGAAAATGCCGATTGGGGCGGTACCCCAAGTGCTGCCACCTCCCTGGGGTGGCAAACCTGCGCCCCGGCTCATGGTCCAGGCTTGCGTGGACCGCCGTGCCTACCTGACACCCGGCGGCTGGCAACTGGACGAGTATGTCTGCACCGAAGAACAAGTCAGCTACTCGTGGTTCCGCGGGTATTCCACGCTGGCCTTCCTGCTCGCTCAGGTTCCCGGCGCCAAGATCGATCTCAATGGTGAAAAAGCGGCCTACTCGGAGGCGCTGAACCTGAAACGGGAAGCTGCCGAAGCGCTGCTGAACCGCAAAGAATTGCTGGAACCGATCATCTCCAAACTACAACTGATGGGTGTTGCACCCAAGATAACAAACGTGGTGCAAAAAGCCACGGAAAAAACAACCCCCACCTCAGAATGGCAGGCGTATGCATTCAAATTGAATACACACGGTCTGGCTCCTGTATCGGTTGCAACAGTGCTGGAGAAACCGGGTGTACGTATCGATAAGCTCGTCTACCGTGGCGGTGAGTGGTCAATTGAAGGAGTAATGTATGCCAAATAATCCAGAACGCATTATCTTTCTGGCCGCGCTGCTGTCTTGCAGCGCCGTTCTCGCAGACCCCACCTCGGACAAGCTGACGGAGATCGAGGCCGAAACCTTGTTGCTCAAGGCGCGTGAAAAGCAACTTGATGTGCAGGCCAGCATCCTCGCCAAGCAGAACGAAATCGCCAGGCAGAACGCCGGCGGCCAGATTGTGCACAGCGCCGTGGCGGACGATCCCATCGTTCAGGGAGTGGAAGGACTTGGCAAGGATGTATTTGCGACGCTGCAGTTCAACGACGGCACCATCATCGACGTGAAAGCCGGGGATGTCCTTTCCAACGGTATGCGGGTTGTTTCGGTTGCGCCGAGCAACGTAATTGTCCAGAAGGGGAAAAAGCGCATTCGTCTCTCCCATTACGTCCCGCGGCAGGCATCGTTCAACACGAACCTTCCCTCGCCCGGTACGCTGCTGCCTCTTCCGGCAGCAGCGCCAAAAGGGTTCGTGAGATGAATGTTTCGATCATGAAAAGACCGGAAGCCCATCCAGCAGCAGGGCGCGCCGATCAGGCGCGAGCTGCCGGCGACATTGTCGGTGTCACTGTGGTGAGCCGCAGCGGCGTGTTCGAAGCGAGTGCGGAAGAGAAAAAGCTGCTGTGCCTGCTGAGCGACGGTCGCTTGCTGGTTGCCGAAGGGCAGAGCCTCAATCCGCATGTGCTCTCCTACCAGGCCCGCCTGGAAAAAATGAATCGCCCCTTCCAGGTCGTCTTCGCCAAGATCGAGGCGATCTCCCGTGCCTATCAGAACGACCTGTCCAATACGACCGAGCGTCATCAGGGCTACTCGATGATGCAGGTAACCGCCAAGGACCTCCTGACCAAGGCGTGCGGCGCGCGGGCATCCGATATCCATATCCGCGTGAAGAAGACTTGCACCGAAATCTACTTCCGCATACACAACGACCTGGTGCTCTCGGGAAGCCAGACCCGGGAATACGGAGAACGTCTGCTGGCGACCCTGTATGGCGCGATGACCTCGGTTTCCGATAATTCCTACAAACCCATGGAACGCCAGGACGCCAGCATCGCGGATCGCGACAAGCTGCCGCCAAAGTTGTATGGCGTGCGGATCGCCACCGCACCCACCAGCGAAGGCGCGGTCATGGTGTTGCGTCTTCTGTACAACGATGCCGGCGACAATGTGGATCTGCGCCCGCTCGGGTTCAGCGAGGAGCATGCGGCCTTGCTGCAGCAACTGAAAGAGCAGCCGAGCGGCATGAACATCATCAGCGGTCCCACCGGCTCCGGCAAGTCGACCACCTTGCAGCGCATCCTGAGCGGCGAAATCCTTGAGGCGGAAGGCAAGCTGCACGTGCTCACCGTGGAAGACCCGGTCGAATATCCGATCGAGGGCGCGGTGCAGACCGCCGTCACCAATGCGAACACGGAAGCTGACCGTTCGCGCCTGTTCGCAGCGGCGATCTCGAATGCGATGCGGCTGGACCCGGATGTGATCATGATCGGTGAAATGCGCGACGGCGCCTCCGCGCAGAACGCATTGCGCGCCTCGATGACCGGCCACCAGGTATGGACCACGGTGCATGCCAACAGCGCGCTCGCGATCGTCGACCGGCTGGTCGACCTGGGCCTGCCGATGAGTCTGGTGGCGGACCATACCATCGTCACCGGCCTGATCAGCCAGCGCCTGGTCAAAGTCTTGTGCAAGCACTGCTGCAAGCCTCTGACCGAACATTCGCACGAATTGTCCCCGGCTGCCTACGCGCGCGTCCAGCGCGCGCTCGGCAACGAAATTCACAAGGCACGCATCGCCGGCCCCGGCTGCGAACATTGCGGGCAGCAAGGCACGGTCGGCCGTACCGTGATCGCGGAAGTCATCGTCCCGGACGACCAGTTCTTCAAGTACATCCGTGCCGGCGAAAAGACGGAAGCGCATGAATACTGGGTGCATCAACTGGGAGGAAAAACGATCCGCGAACACGCGATTGAAAAGATTGCCGAGGGACTCGTCGATCCGCGCATGGCGGAAAAGGTTGTGGGCCATCTCGCCATGACGTCGTCGCATGCCGTCCCCCGTTATCCGCAAGAGGTGACACGTGCAGTTTGATGCCAACCGCTGGTGGGCCAAAGTCCAGTTCTCGGACTCGGTACGGATACGGCTGTACCGCAAAATCGCCAAAATGCTGGCCAACGGCTTGCCATTGTTGAGAATCCTGGAGGAGTTGCAGACTCGTGCATCGTTCAACGGGCGCAAGCCCAACGAACCGCTTGCCATCGTGCTGGACGACTGCCGGCGCCTGGTGCAGAACGGGCGCATGCTGTCCGAAGGGCTGGAGTGGTGGGTGCCGAAAACGGAACAGATGATTCTGATGGCCGGCGAGCAATCCGGGCACATGGAAATTTCGTTGCTGTCCGTTGTCGAGGTAGTGCAGGCCGGGCGCAAGATCAAGTCGGTCATCCTCGGCGGCATCGCCTATCCGATAGCGGTGCTGTTTCTCGTCATTGTCTACATCTATCTGTTCGGCACCAAGGTGATCCCGGAATTCACCCGCATCGTCGACCCGTCCGGCTGGCACGGCGCGGCCAAGTCGCTGTACTTCATGTCGGTGCTGGTGCAGAACTGGATGCTGTACTTCGTCGCCGCGCTGGTGCTTTCCATGGTTGCGCTCGGGTTTGCGCTGCCGCGCTGGCGGGGCAACGCCCGCATTTTTTTCGACAGGTTCGCGCCGTTCTCCATTTACCGGCTGGTGGTCGGGAGCGGCTTTCTGATGGCGTTCTCGGCCTTGCAATCGGCCGGCATCACCGTCGAGAAGTCGCTGAGCCGTCTGGCCGGCATGGCCCAACCGTGGCTGCGCGAGCGCCTCGAAGGCGCGCTGCTGGGCATTCGCTCCGGCCTGAATTGCGGCGAGGCGCTGCGCAATGCCGGTTACGGCTTTCCGTCGGAGGAAGTGATCGACGACCTGTGCGTGTACGCAGAGTACAGAGGCTTCGCCGAAGCCCTCAAGCTCCTGGCCGACGAATGGATGGAAGAGGGGATCGAACGGATTTCCGCTCAGATGAAGATCTTGAACGGATTTTCGATTGCCACGCTGGCAATCGTGATTGGATGGCTGGTGACCGGCTTTTTCGGGATTCAGCACGAAATTGCGGCGATGACGCGCGCAGTACATTAAATCAATAACGAAGGAGGAACATCATGAAAAAAGCAACAGCATTTCATCCCCGCGTCACACGCCGGTTCACGCGGGAACGAGGAGCCTCCCTGCTCGAAGGGATTGCCTACTTGGGCATTGCCGCCATCGTGGTGCTTGGGGCGGTATCGCTGCTGACCAATGCGTTCGGCAATGCGAAGGCCAATCAGACAACGGAAGAACTCATTGCGTTGCGCACGGCTGTGCGCAAGCTGTATGCAGGGCAACCGTATAACACCGACGCCTTCATGCAGGCCAACTTAGTCACCGCCAACGCCATTCCCAATACACTGGTACGAGGAGCGGCCAACGCCATAGCCAACTCCTGGGCGGGAACAGTCACCATTGCCGGTACCACCGCCAGCACTTTCACAATTACTTATAGCAACGTACCCCAGGACGTTTGTGTGGCTATCATCAGCGGTGCCACTGGCTGGACTAGCATCGCCGCCAATGGGAATACCCCTGCCATCACAGCGTTTCCGGCCACAACGAGTCTGGCAACGACCCACTGCAGCGTTGCTGGCAACAATACAGTCGTCTTCACAGCCACCTGAGTCTCATAACCCAACCGGCACAACGATCCGTATGCAACCCACCCCAGCGCTAACGGACGTGGCGGCAGTGGACAAAGTCAAGGAGCTGGAGTTCTCGGATCTTTATCTGGGACATCCGGCCCTGGCGAACCGGTTTTCCGATGTGCCGGGCGCCGCGGCCAATCCGCTGCCTGCCGGTCCTGCATTGCAGGAAGACCTGAGGCTGCTGACCGAAGCGTGCATGGCGGAGCAGGGAAAAGCGCCGGACGCGGATGGGTTCAAGGTCGTCTACGACGGCGTGAGCTACCGGGTTTCGACGATGCCGGCGCAGGGCGGCAATGTTTTTGTAGTGCGCAAGATCGCCAGCGCCGTTTCCACGCTGGCAGACCTTGGCATTCCGCAGGCGTACATCCGGCGCATGATGATGCGCGACCTGGCGGGCTTGTTCGTCATCTCCGGCCCGCTCAAGTCGGGCAAGACGATGACGGCAGGCGCCATGCTCAAGGAGCGTCTCACCGCGCACGGCGGCGTGGCGGTGACGGGGGAAAACCCGGTCGAGTTGCCGCTGGAAGGAAACCACGGCAACGGCGTCTGTTTTCAGACCGCTTTGCCGCGCACCCCCGGCGGCCTTGCGGATGCCTTTCGCAGCATGATGCGGTGGAGGGCGGGCACAATCCTGATCGATGAAATCCGCGATCAGGAAAGCGCAGCGGAACTGTTGAAGGCGAGCTTCAACGGCCACCTGGTCATTACGACCATGCTTGCCGGCGATGTGGTCCAGACAGTGACGAGGCTGCATGCGCTGGCCAACGAGCGGTTCGGACCGAAAAGCACGAACGCGCTGCTGGCAGACGGCCTGCTGGGAGTGCTGCATCAGCAGATGGTGCGGAGTGCAAAGCATGCACCGAAACTGGAAACGGAGTTTTTGTTCCTGAAGGACGCGCCCACGACGCGGACGGTTCTTCGCAAGGGAGAGTTCGAGCTGCTGACCTCGGATATCCGCAGGCAGATGGCAGCAATGATTAGCGAAAATGCCTCGGTGCACAGAATGGCGCCGAATTGAAGAGAAGGGAGGCTGCAGATGTGGAATCTTGTTATCGTCGCCGTCATGGCCGCGCTGACCGGCTTCTACTCGCTGTCGCCCGAGCGCAGCCTGATGGCCGAGAAAACCCAGGAAGAGCGCGAACTGGCCGAATCCATGGGGATATACCGCCAGGCGGTTGTCGCGTACTTTACGGCGCACAACGTGACCAATACCAGCGTCGGTATCGAGACCCTGAAGGACGAGGGCATACTGCCTGCATGGTCCACGCTGTATACGCGCAGCGCCACGTCGATCTGGGCAAACTACAGGGACAGCGCGGGCGTCATCTACATCTATCCGTTGACCCTGCCGCCGTCCAACATCGTGAACCCGCTTTTGAAGCTGTCGCGGTATTCGATGAACGTCGGCATCTATCGGGCATCCGACAACTCCCTCTATTCGCCGGTCGACGGCTCGCGCATCACACTTACTTCACTGGGCGGGGTCTCGATTCCGGATACGGCGCCGGTGTGGATGGCGGCAAGCAATTGAGGATGCAGCCATGATCACGAAACACTCGCAGCAAGGCATGACGCTCATTGAGGTGCTGGGAGCGCTCGCCATTACAGTGGTATTGCTGCTGAGTCTGACTGCGATGATCGACGCTTCCATGGACGATACGAAGGAACAGCAAGCCGCGCTGCACCAGGAGCAGGTGGTCAATGCGGCCAACAAATACATCAACAACACCGAGAACTATGCAGCCCTGGTGGGAAGCACTTCCGACGGCTCGGTTGCCACCATCACCCTCGCTCAGCTGAAAACCGGCGGTTTCCTGTCTGACGGCTTTTCCAATACCAATGTCTTCAACCAGACGCCGTGCATCCTCGTGCGGCAATCCTCGTCCGGCAAACTCGATGCGCTGGTGGCGACTTATGGCGGACAGGCGATCCCGGAC
>DASVLY010000255.1:0-2394 GCA_036384635.1 Noviherbaspirillum sp.
GCCTGTTTCAGCACAAAAGCCGCCAACTGGTTTCAATTTGGTGATCTTCTGTCCCATCGTCTTGACAATACGCCAGCCGCCAAACAACGTGCCAAGGCCGATCGCCGCATAGCAGCTCAAGATGACCCACCACGGCAGCGAATCCTTGGCGCTAGTGTAGCCGGCGGCGATCAATAGCATCCAGATGATGCCCATCGTCTTCTGCGCATCATTGCCGCCGTGGCCAAGACTATACATCGACGCCGACACCAGTTGCATGCGGCGGAACCACTTGTCGATGCGCCGCGGTGTCGAACGCACGAACAACCATGAGACCAGTACCATCATGATCGATCCGAACACGAAACCGAGCAGAGGCGACAGCACGATGAACGAAATGGTCTTGATCAATCCGGCCGAAATCAACGAGCCAGTGCCGGATTTGGCAACCGCCGCACCGACCAGACCACCGATCAATGCATGCGATGAGGACGATGGAATGCCGTAGTACCAAGTCAGGATGTTCCAGAAAATCGCTCCCACCAGTGCGCCGAATACTACGTAATGGTCCACCACCGCTGGATCAACAGTGCCTTTGCCGACCGTAGCCGCCACTTTCAACTGGAAGAAGAAAATGGCGATCACGTTGAACACCGCTGCCATCGCCACTGCCGTTTGCGGCCTGAGCACGCCGGTAGAAACCACGGTCGCAATCGCATTGGCGGCGTCGTGGAAGCCATTCATGAAATCGAACAGCAAGGCCAGCGCAATCAAGAAGCCAAGAACATAAATACTGATTTGAAGGGTGTGCATGAAATTCTTGTTCTGGTCAATCGGGAAAATGCATTATGCGTTTTCGACAATAATGCCTTCGATGATGTTGGCCACATCTTCGCAGCGATCTGTGACCGTTTCCAGAAGCTCATAAATTGCCTTCAACTTGATCAGATTGCGTACGTCCGGCTCATCGCGAAACAACTTGGACATTGCAGCGCGCATCACATGGTCAGCATCCGATTCGAAGCGGTCGATTTCTTCACATACCGCCAAGATCTGGCGCGAGTTGTCCATGCTGTGCAACAGGCCAACCGCAGCCATGACTTTTTCGGTACAGGCCAGGCACAGCTCCGCCAAACGCTTGGCTTCCGGCGTCACCGCCTTGATGTCGTAGAGAGAAATGGTCTGGCCAGCATCTTCCAGTAAATCAAGGATGTCGTCCATGCGTGTGATCAGCTGGTGGATATCGTCGCGGTCGAGCGGCGTAATAAAGGTTTTGTGCAGCAACTCCAGTGTGTCATGAGTGACCTTGTCGGCATGCTTCTCGATCCCTTCGATTGCATGCACGCGGTTTTCCAGGTCGTCGAAGTTAGTCATCAATGCGACCATCTCCTTCGCGCCTTTCACGCACAAATCGGCATGCTGGCTGAAAAGTTCAAAAAATTTGCCCTCACTGGGCATCAGTCGTCCAAACATAAGTCACTCTCTTAAGATTAAAGTGTTAGTGTTTTCGATTTCAATGTGCTCCACCTGAGTGGTGGCGGAGCCCTCCCAATTTTTCAATGCTTACTCATTGTCGAAGATCGCATTGCCGCCTGTGTAGTTGTCGAACTTCGTATACTCGCTCAGGAAAGTCAATCGCACGGCACCGATGGGGCCGTTACGTTGTTTGCCGATAATGATTTCCGCCGTGCCCTTGTCGGGCGAATCGGGGTTGTACACTTGGTCACGATAAATGAACAGGATCACGTCAGCATCCTGCTCGATAGCACCGGATTCGCGCAAGTCAGACATCACGGGACGCTTGTTCGGACGCTGCTCCAGCGAGCGGTTGAGCTGCGAAAGCGCAATCACCGGACAATGCAATTCCTTCGCCAGCCCCTTCAAGCCACGCGAAATCTCGGAGATTTCGGTGGCACGGTTCTCGGCCCCGCCGCCCCCGTTGCCGGACATGAGCTGCAGGTAGTCGACAATGATCAGGCCCAGCTTGCCGCACTGGCGTGCCAGGCGCCGCGCACGCGCCCGCAACTCGATCGGGCTCAAGGCCGGCGTTTCATCGATGTAGAGCTGCGCCTCGTTCATCTTTTGAATTGCATGCGTCAAACGCGGCCAGTCTTCATCGTTGAGCTTACCGATACGCAGCCGGCTCTGGTCCAGTCGCCCGACCGAACCCAGCATACGCATGGCAAGCTGCGCGCCGCCCATTTCCATGGAAAACACTGCGACCGGCAGTCCGCTGTCGATCGCAACGTTCTCACCGATATTGAGCGAGAACGCGGTCTTACCCATCGACGGACGTCCCGCCACGATCACGAGATCACCCGGCTGAAGACCGGAGGTCATCCGGTCCAGGTCGATAAAGCCGGTCGGCACGCCGGTAATGTCATTCTGGTTGTCACGGTTATACAGCTCGTCGAT
>DASVLY010000256.1:0-9851 GCA_036384635.1 Noviherbaspirillum sp.
ATTATTGCCCGCGAGGATCTGTCCGCTGTTTTGCAGCGCGCCGGAAGCGGTGATCGACACGTCGTTTGGCGACGTGATTTTTCCGTCCGTATCGGCGCCCGCCCTGATGTCGCCACTGTTCTGCAGGCTGCCGACCTGGCCCTTCACATCGCCAGCGGCACCCAGTGTCCCGGCGTTTTGCAATGTGCCTTGCGCCTCGAACCCGGCCTTGCCAAGTGCGTAAACCACACCGGCATTGACGATATCTTGCCCGCTTCGCATCGCAAGGTCGCCGGCAGTCTGAACATGTCCGTCGGTGATGCGCACATCGCCCGCCTGGTTGATTTCGAGCGTGCCCGTCAATGCCTCGATCTTGCCGGCGCTGTTGACGCCCACACCGTTTTCGGTGCCGATCAGGCGAATACTGTTTGCATACATGCCGCCGAGCTGCGAAACATCGAGCGAAACAGCCGGAGGCGCGTCGGACGCACTTTGTGCAGTGACCTGACCGCTTTCGTAGCCCACCTGGCCGGTGCCGGTGACGACATTGAGAAGATTCCCGGCCCAGACTTCGGCATTCACGCGCAGGCTGCGAGAGATCAGGTCAACCTGGTCGACATTGCGCGCAACCAGCCCCTTCCCTTCGATGCCGATTTGTCCCCCTTGGACCTGGAAACCAAGCACACTGCCATCCGTGCCCAATTGCGGTGTGCCGGTAGTCAAGGTGGCACGCGGCGCATTAATGAAGCCGCAACCGTTACAGGTAATGCCATTCGGATTGGCGACGATGACATTGGCCTGGTTGCCTGCCACTTCGGTAAAGCCGGTCAGACTGGACGACGTCGCTCCGGTCACCTGGTTGAGAATCACCCTTGCGCTGCTGTTGCCGAGCATGGGATTGCCGGCCACCCATCCGCCCAGTTGCGTCTGGTTGTTGGCGCCTGAATTGTTCAGGACCACGCCTTTGTCACCGACGTTGTAATCGGTGAAGCGGTTGTTGGATACGCCGGCTGCGCTTGGCGGGGAGATTTGCACGACGGGCACGCCGTTCGCCGCAACGTTGACGACCGGGCGCTGGCCGGGAACGCTGCGGTCCGGGTTGATCGCCGGGTTGTTGACCTGCGCCCGGGCGTTGCCTGCATACAGAACCGGCGACAGAACCTGCAGCACAATCAGCCATGCGGCCAGCAGACGCTGCATCGGGGTGCGATCGGAGGAGGAAGTCTTAAACATGGTGCGTTCTCTCAAGCTCAGAACTCCGCCCCGAGCGAGGCGGTCATCGTTGGTTGCTTTGTCGTGAAGCCGTCCGGTTTGCCAAGCGGGCGGCCGATGGTGATTTCGTAGTTGATGCTGCCGGTCCTGCCGCGCAGGCCCAGTGCCATGCCGGTCAGCGAAGTGCCCAGCAGTGTGCTGGCGGTCGGCCCGCTGACATGACCGGTATCGAGCGCCAGAAACAGCTCGTGGCTGCTTCTGCCTGGCAGCCAGACGAAGTCGTTGCGCAGCAGCCAGCCGTTTTCCGCGGCAAGAGTGGAAGCGCCATCGAAACCGCGCACGGTATACCGGTTGCCGATTGAAAAGAATTCGAAGACGGGCAAAAGCGTGGTCGCATGCTGGGTGCGCAAGCTGGTCTGGTAGCGGAAATTTTGCCCAGCCAGTTCAAACGGCACGGACAGGCTGAGGTTGGCGGTGCGGATCTGGTAGCGGCCATCCCAGTCGGGCGCACCGACGATCAGTCCGGGCGCGCCCGATTGATTGGGAAGGCTGCCGCGCACGCCGAGTGCCAGATCGAGCGTGCTGTTGCCGAGGTACTGGCGATGTGTGTAGCTCGTGTCGTAACCGACGACATTGCGGTACTGCACGTCGATTTCAGTATCGTCGATCGTGCTGCGGCTGACCTTGCGGTTCAGTTTCAGCAGGATGCCGCCCTTCGCGCTCGATGTGCGGTAGAGCGTGTAACCCAGGCCGGCCTCCATGCCATAGCTATGACCGCCGTAGACGATGTCTCCGGAAAAACCGGCAACGGTTTGCTTGTAAGTCGACTCGTTGGCGGCAAGCAGCATCGACCAGTAGCCGAACGGGACGCTCCAGTTGAGGCTGGAAGAATGCGTGCCGAGCTTTGCGTTCTGAAAGTTCGCGTTCCGGTTGAGCGTGACCGTGAGCGCGTCGTACAGGTGGAGCGGGGAATCAACGGTCAACACCGCTCCCACCTGGTATTTGCCGGTGGACTCGGCGCCGGAATCGTCCAGCGTGAACAATGCTCGCCAGCGCTTTGCGGCCGGATGCTTGATCACGATATCGGTTTCACCCGGCTGCGCGCCCGGCGTCAGGTCGAATGCAACCTCTTGCTGTGCGGCCAGACGGCGGATATTTTCCAGCGCCTGGTCGAGGTCGCGCTGATTCAGCAGTTCGCCCTCGCCTTGCGGCAGCACCATGCGCTGCATGCCGACCGGTTCTCCCTGATCGCGGATTTTTCCGATCACGCCCGGCACCACCTGCAGCGCCAGCCTGCCGGCGGCGAGGTTCTGCTCGGGCACCACCACCCGGCTGGTGATGTAGCCGCGCTCGATGAATTTGCGCGTCAGATGATCCTGGAATGCGCGCAGTCCTTTGGCGCCCACGCATTTGCCGGCAATGACGGCGCCTTCGGCCTCGATCCATGCGAGCGCCTGTGTCCCGCGCCATTCGATCTCGCGAATGGTAAAGCACGGCGCTTCTTCCGGAAGCACGAATGCGTGGCCCCCTTTCTCCGCCGTGCGGGTGAATATGTCGGCCACATTGGCCGCCTTGCTTTGCGCCTGCTCCTGCTGCTGCGCTTGACGGCGAGTCAGCTCAGCGTCGGAAATCGGTTGTGCAAGCGCGTCACTTGCCCAAAAAGCAACAATGACGGCGGCAATGATCGATTTCTTGAACAACACTGGCATGAGCAGACCCGGGAAGGCGAAGCGGAGGAATTATCCGATTTGAAACTTTTTGTAACAGCGGCGAATTTTATATTTGTATTTTGATAATTGTCAAATACTTATTTTGTGATCAGTGCATTAACAAAATGCCGCAGATGGGAGTTATTCCACGACAGCAAAGCGTTACCAACGGGATTTCAAGACACTGGAGCAACGCCGGAAAAGGGAGCGCCGCTAGCGGGTCCTGCCCCCCCCATTGCCAAGTGACCAGCCAGTGTCCTGCTCCGCAAGTTCGTTGCAAAAATAAAAGTGGCGAAATCGAGTCGAGATTGACGCCGTATCGGCGCGATTCTCGCCATCTTTTATGCAACGAATTTCCGGAACAGGACACTACATTAGTAGGTGGCAAAAGATTGCCGGCTGGTTCCAATTTCCTTGGAGGGGGTGATGAACTGGTTCAGGGGTCGCGTTCGGACAAAAGGGATGCAACGCAAGGCGTGGTGCGCCGCTGCTCAGGGTGGCCTCCTGCGCAAGCGCTGCAAGGGACGCAGGGCCGAGATTGGCCCCGTACACTACTCGGCAAACTGATCCAAAAGTGCGAACCGTGAGATCTACTGGATGGAAATTCGCAATCATTTAAGAGAATTGAGTAAGTCGGATCACAAGAAGAAGAAAGCGATTACTCAAATCGAATTTAACGGTGAGCGGTTCGACGTACAAAGTATCCGTAAATGGCGCGACAGAATTCTGAACCCGACTTAACCCGACCTCTATGAGTTATTAGTGGGAGCACTCTCCTTTGACTTTCCACGCTGAAGCACTTCGCTGTTAAGCACGAACAATGTTGGCATATGCAATGCAATCTTATGAGTCGCTCAATGCAGTTCCATATGTCGTTAGTACAAAATCATCTGTCATCTGCCATATACAACCTTGACGCTGCATTCATTGCCCCTTATATTACTGACTCACAAGTAAGTTATTTTCATTCCCCCCCATGAACTGCTCTCTCAAGAAACCGCGCTGGGAACGGCGCAAAGATGCGCGGCCGCAGGAATTGCTGGCGGCCGCGCTCGATTTGTTTGTAGAGCGCGGCTATGCGGCAACCCGCCTGGATGAGGTTGCCGCACGTGCAGGGGTTTCCAAAGGAACGCTCTACCTGTATTTCACCAACAAGGAAGAGCTGTTCAAGGCGGTGGTGCGCGAAAACGTCGTGCCCGTTCTGGGTGACGCGGAAAACACCATTGGCAATTTCGAAGGGCATAGCGCGGACCTGCTCCGCGAAATCATCCTCGGCTGGTGGGAACGTATCGGCAGCACCAAGCTCTCCGGCATCACCAAGCTGATGATGGCGGAATCGAGCAACTTTCCGGAAGTGGCGAAGTTTTACCACGATGAAGTGATTTCGCGCGGTAATGCGATGATCGCGAGCCTGCTTCGGCGCGGCATTGAGCGCGGCGAATTCCGCGATATCGACGAGATTCAGGCAACCAATGTGATCTGCGCGCCGATGCTGATGCTCATGATGTGGACACATTCGTTCAACAGTTGCCGCCTCCAGCCAATCTCGCCCCCGGATTACCTCAACAGTTTTATCGACCTGCTTTTGCACGGTTTGAAGACCCATCACACTGCGCCATCCACTCCTCCATCAAACGGATAACTCATGTCAAGACGCCGCACTTTCTGGATCGTCCTCGCCGTGTGCCTGTTGGTAGCCGGCGCCGCCGGCGCGATGCTGAAGAAACAGAGTCGGCCGGCTGCGGCGCTGTCGAACACGGCGCCGGCGGTGCTGGAATTTCTGCCGACCGATGTCACGCTGGTGAAAACCCGCGATCTGCGCCAGTTGCTGCCGCTGTCCGGTTCCTTGCGTGCGGTGAACCAGGTGTCGGTCAAGGCCAGGGTGCCCGGCGAGGTGCGCGAGGTGCTGGTGCGCGAAGGCGAGGCGGTGAAGGCCGGACAAGTGCTGGTCAGGATGGATGCGCGCGAGTACCAGGCGCGCGTGGATCAAGCCAGGGGTTCCCTGATGGCTGCGCGCGGCCAACTCGACATGGCGACCAAAACGCGCGACAACAACAAGGCCTTGCTCGACAAGGGCTTCATTTCCCGAAATGCGTTCGACAATGCGGACAGCCAGTTTGAAATCGCGCGCGCCAACGTCGAATCGGCCCAGGGCGCACTCGAGGTTGCGCAAAAGGCGCTGGCCGATACCGTGATCCGTGCGCCCATTTCCGGCCTGGTCAGCAGCCGCGCCGTACAGCCGGGCGAGAAAGTGTCCGCCGACAACCGCCTGCTCGATGTGGTCGACCTTGCGCAGATGGAAATGGAAGCAGCGGTGCCGGCGTCCGACATCGTGAATGTGGCGCTGGGCCAGGAAGTGCAGGTGAAGATCGAAGGTATGCCTGTTTCACTGACAGGCAAGGTCGCGCGCATCAATCCGGCCACGCAGGCAGGATCGCGCTCGATCATGGTGTATGTGCAGATCGACAATCCGCAAAACGTATTGCGTGCGGGCATGTTCGGCGAAGCGCAGTTGACCGTTGCGAAAAAGGCCGGCGTGCTGACGGTGCCGCAATCGGCAATCCAGAACGACGCCGGCAACACCTACGTATATGCAATCGAAAACGGCAAGCTGTCGCAAAAACCGGTCGCGCTTGGCATTCGCGGCGACGACGGCGAGGGGCCAGCGGTCGAAGTGCTCAAAGGCATCGACAACGGCGCGCAGATCATCAGAACCAACCTCGGCAACCTGCGCAGCGGCACCACGGTGAAGTTCACGCAGAACGGCAGCCAGCCTCCATCCAGCGCATCGGCAAGCGCTGCGCGACAATGAAGCACTGAGGAATTCATATGTGGTTTACCCGCATCAGCATCGGCAACCCGGTCCTCGCCACCATGATGATGGCGGCCTTCGTGGTGCTCGGCCTGTTCTCCTACCAGCGCATGCAGGTCGACCAGTTCCCGGATGTCACCTTCCCGGTAGTGGTGGTGCAGACCGATTATCCGGGCGCATCCCCGGAGACCGTGGAATCCGACATCACGCGCAAGATCGAAGAAACGGTCAACACCATCAGCGGCATCAACAGCCTGACTTCGCGCTCGTATGAAGGTTCGTCGGTCGTCATCATCGAATTCGTATTGACAGTCGATCCGGCGCAGGCGGCGCAGGATGTGCGGGAGAAAATCGCACTGGTCAAATCCTCGTTCCGCAAGGAGGTCAAGGAACCGCGCGTTACCCGCTACGATCCGTCCAGCCAGCCGATTTTTTCGGTCTCGGTCAGCAACGAACCGGGAGCAAAACCGCGCAGCATGCGCGAGCTGACCACGATTGCCGACCAGATCGTCAAAAAACGCCTGGAGAACGCACGCGGCGTCGGTTCCGTGGAACTGGTGGGCGGCGTGCGGCGCGAGATCGACATCTACGTGAAGCCGAACGAGATGGAAGCGCTCGGCATCGGCATCGACCAGGTGATCAACGCAGTGCGCAACGAGAATCAGGAATTGCCGACCGGCGCGATCCGATCGCTCGCCAACGAGCAGGTGGTGCAAATCCAGGGGCGCGTGAAAAATCCGGAAGACTTCGGACGCATTATCGTCGCGCGGCGCGGCGGCCAGCCGGTCACGCTGGCGCAGATCGCCACCGTGGCCGACGGCCAGGAAGAGCAGGAAAGCCTGGCGATGTATAACGGACAGCGCACACTGGCGCTGAACATCCTGAAGGCGCAAGGCGAAAATACGATCGCGGTTGCCGACGGGCTGAAGACGGCGCTGGCCGAATTGGCGCCGACCATGAAAGCGCTCTATCCGGGCGTGAAAATCGACGTGATCAAGGACGGCTCGCGCCAGATCCGTGTCGGCGTGGAAAACGTGCGGCGCACGCTGATCGAAGGCGCGCTGCTTACCGTGCTGATCGTGTTCCTGTTCCTCAATTCCTGGCGCTCGACCGTGATCACCGGCCTCACGCTGCCGGTGGCGCTGATCGGCACCTTCCTGTTCATGTACATGTTCGGCTTCACGATCAACATGATCACGCTGATGGCGCTGTCGCTGTGCGTGGGCCTGTTGATCGACGACGCCATCGTGGTGCGCGAAAACATCGTGCGCCATCTCGGAATGAAGGTGAATGGCCGCTTCAAGGATCACAAGACGGCCGCGCTGGAAGGCACCGCCGAGATTGGTCTGGCAGTGATGGCGACCACCTTCTCCATCGTCGCGGTGTTCCTGCCGGTAGGCTTCATGGGCGGCATCATCGGCCGCTTCTTCCACCAGTTCGGCATCACGGTCACCGCCGCCGTGCTGATCTCGATGTTCGTGTCCTTCACGCTCGATCCGATGCTGTCGTCGGTCTGGCCCGACCCCGCCGTGCATGGCAACCGGCGCAAAGGCATCTACGGCAAGACCATCGGCCGCGTGCTGGAACAATTCGAACGGCTGGTGCAATGGCTGTCGGATGTGTACCAGGTGCTGCTGAAATGGTCGTTGAAACATCGCGGCAAGACGCTGGGGATCGCGGTTGCCACCTTCGTGGGCGGCTGCGCGATCCCGATGTCCGGCTTGATCGGCAGCGAATTCGTGCCGCAGGCGGATTACTCGGAAACCGGCGTGGTGTACTACACCCCGGTCGGCTCCTCGCTCGAATTCACCGAAAGCAAGGCACGCCAGGTGGAAGCAGTGCTGCGCGAGTTTCCGGAAGTGCGCGACCTGTACACGACGATCAATACCGGCACGCTGCAGGGCAAGAATTATGCGACCACCTATGTGCGGCTGGTGCCGCGTGCGGAACGCCAGCGCAGCGCCGGCCAGATGAGCATCCCGCTGCGCAACCGCCTGTCGCAGATCGCCGGCATCACCGTCACCCATATCGGCACGCTCGACGGCGTCGGCGGCGACAACAAGCAGATCCGTCTGTCGCTGCTCGGCACCGATCTCGCCCAGCTTGCGAAATTGTCGTCCGAAGCACAGGAGAAAATCCGCGCGATTCCCGGCGTGGTCGACCTCGATTCCAGCCTGAAGCCGAACAAGCCGACCATCTCGATCACACCCAGGCGCGACCTCGGCGCCGACCTCGGCGTGGGCGTGGCGCAGATCGGCGGCGCATTGCGGCCTCTCCTGGCGGGCGAAGCGGCGAGCACCTGGCGCGCGCCGGACGACGAGAATTACGATGTGAACGTGCGACTGGCGCCGTCCGACCGCAGCCATATCGACGACCTGTCGCGTCTGATGCTGTCAAGTGTGCAAACCAATGCGGACGGCTCGCCGAAGATGGTGCCGCTGCGCCAGGTAGCCGCCATCGAGCCGTCCACCGGCGCCAACCAGATCAACCGGCGCGACCTGAAGCGTGAAGTCGAACTGTCGGCCAACGTGGTCGGCCGCTCGGCCGGACAGGCGAGCGCCGACATCAAGACCGCGCTCGAATCGATGCACTGGCAGCCCGGCTACCGCTACCAGATCTGCGGCGCGACCAAGAACATGAACGAATCGTTCGGCTATGCGCTGTCGGCACTGGCGCTGGCGATCATCTTCATCTACATGATCCTGGCCTCGCAATTCGCCAGCTTCCTGCAGCCGGTGGCGATCATGTCGGCGCTGCCGCTGACCCTGATCGGCGTATTCCTGGCATTGATGTTCTTCCGCTCCACGCTCAACCTGTTCTCGATCATCGGCTTCATCATGCTGATGGGCCTGGTGACGAAGAATGCGATCCTGCTGGTCGATTTCGCAAACCAAGCCAGAGCCGCCGGCGCCGGGCGCGGGGCCGCCCTGCTGGAAGCGGCCCATGTGCGCCTGCGCCCGATCCTGATGACCACGCTGGCGATGGTGTTCGGCATGGTGCCGCTGGCGTTCGGCCTGGCCGAAGGTTCCGAGCAGCGCGCACCGATGGGACAGGCGGTCATTGGCGGGATCATCACCTCGTCGCTGCTGACGCTGGTTGTGGTGCCTGTGATGTACACCTACCTCGATGACTTCGCCACATGGGCGCGCCGCAAATGGCATCGTCACAACCCTGAGTCGGCGAGTCATGGCGGCAAGGTTATTGCGATACCACAGAGCAAGATTGACGACCCGGTTTGATAATAAAATATGGGGTTTTCCTCCTAACCTGCCAAATGCTGAAAATGAATATCGAAAAAGCCCGTTTCAACATGATTGAACAGCAGATCCGTACATGGGATGTACTGGATCAGGATGTGCTGGATTTGCTGGTGGTGGTCAAGCGCGAAGCGTTCGTGCCGGCTGCGTACAAGAGCCTGGCCTTCATTGACACCGAGATTCCGCTGACGGGCGGCGAATACATGTTCACGCCGAAGATGGAAGCGCGCATCCTGCAGGAGATCGCTGTCAAGAAGCATGAGCATGTGCTGGAGATCGGCGCCGGCTCGGGCTACATGGCGGCGCTCCTGGCGCACAAGGCGCGCCATGTAACGACGGTCGAGATCGATCCGATGCTCAAGGAATTCGCGCAAAAGAACCTGTCCGACTACGGCGTGATCAATGTCGATGTCATGCTCGGCAACGGTGCGCAAGGCTGGGCCAAGGGTGCGCCGTATGACGCGATCGTGATCTCCGGCTCGCTGCCGGTGCTGCCGGATTCCCTCCTCCAGCAGATCAAGGTCGGCGGGCGCATTTTCGCCATCATCGGCGAACCGCCGGTCATGTCGGCGCAGCTCATCACACGCGTGTCGGACGCCGCGTACAGCACCGTGAAGATTTTCGAAACCAATGTGAAGCCGCTGCGCGAAGCGCTCGTTCCTTCTCATTTCGTGTTTTAAGCGATGCAACCGCTGACCGCTCCGGAACTGTCGCTCTGGCTCGCCGACGCCTCACGCAAGCCGCCGGTGCTGCTCGACGTGCGTGAACCGTGGGAGTTCCAGACCTGCCATATCGAAGGATCGCTGTCGATGCCGATGAATAGCGTCCCGGCGCGCATGCAGGAACTCGACGACGACGCGGTCATCGTCTGCATCTGCCATC
>DASVLY010000257.1:0-3480 GCA_036384635.1 Noviherbaspirillum sp.
TGCAGGCTCCTGAGCAATTTGAACAATTTCACCATATCAGCCCGCACGGGCGTCATCGAACGCGCATTATGCCTGAATCGAGTTGCATTTTTTACTGCAGCAAGTGATAAAACACCATACCCGCCTTGTCAGCGCGCACCACGTTCCATCCCGCAAGCCAATCCGGCAACGCATCTGCACCGAGCGGCATTTCAGCTTCAGCATATACCAAGCCGCCGTTGGACAGTAGTTGCCGACACAACGGCAGGATCTGCCGCAACCAGTCCTGATGATATGGCGGGTCGAGGAAAATCACATCGAACTTGCCGTCACCGGCACGTGCGGTCAGCTCTTGTGCCACCGAGAACGCATTGCCGCGCCGGATGCTCACCTGCTCCGCCTTGAGCTTGGTCTTGACCACCTCCAGTTGCCTGACCGCTGCCGGGTTGTCTTCGACCATCACTACCTTCGCGGCGCCACGACTGGCGGCTTCAAACCCGAGCGCGCCGGCGCCTGCAAACAAGTCGAGACAAGCTACCCGCTGCCAGTCGCCGTCCAGCAAGTGATTGAGCCAATTGAACACGGTTTCGCGCACCCGGTCCGGCGTCGGGCGCAACCCCTCGGCGTTGAGCACCGGCAGTGGCGTACGCTTCCATATGCCGCCGATGATACGCACCTGTTGCGGTCCCTGATTGACAGGCTTGGCCGGTGGCCGCTTTTGGCTTCTTTGCATATCTTGCTACTTCACATCGCCGACGATCACAGTCGACATCTTGCCGAGCGCGATCTTGCGGTTGAATGCCGCCTTGATGTCCGCAATCGTTACTTTCTGCACGTTGGCCGTCCATGTATCGAGATAATCGAGCGGCAGCTTATAGAAGCCGATTGCGGCAATGTTGTCGAGGATCTTCTTGTTATTGTCGATACGCAGCGCGAAGCCGCCGATCAGGTTGTCTTTTGCCGCCTGCAATTCCTTCGGGGTCGGGCCATCGCGCAGGAATGCAGCAATCGTCCCGCGCAGCACTTTCAACGCCTCCGCAGTTTGCTCGCGTTGCGTCTGGAAACCGGCCTCGAACGGGCCGGGTTGCGCCATCGGGTTGAAATAGCTGTACACGCTGTATGACAAGCCGCGTTTTTCACGCACCTCATGCACCAGACGCGACACGAAGCCGCCGCCGCCAAGCACGTAATTGCCGACGATGAGCGCGAAATAATCGGCATCGCCGCGTGCTAATGCCGGGATGCCGGTCAACACATGTGCCTGCGAAGCCGGGTGAACGATGCGCTCCTCCATCGCCGGCATCAGTTGAACCTCCGGCAATGGAGGTAGCGCTGCACCCTGCGGCAGACGCAGTGTGAGCTGCTGCGCAATCTCGTTTGCCTCTTCACGACTGATGTCGCCAATCATCGAAATCACCGCGCGGTTGGCGACATAATAGGTACTGTGAAATGCGACTAAGTCGTCGCGCGTGATCGTCTGCACCGATTCGGCGGTCGCTTGCTTCGCGTACGGATGTTCACCGTACAGCACGCGCCAGAATGCCTTGCTGGCGATCGACTCCGGTTTGGTTTCATCCTCGCGGATAGCAGAGATGGTACGAGCCTTGTCGCGCGCCAGGAAATCTTCCGGAAAACTCGGATGCGCGAGTACCCGCGCCAACAAAGACACTGCCGCATCACGCTCGGCACGGCTGACCAGCGTACGCAGCGTAGCTCCCGCACGGTCGGCACCGGCTCCGCCATTGCGCTGCGCGGCGATGTCTGCAAAGGCATCGGAAATCTGTGCCTCGGTCATCGCCGGTTCTGCCAGAGGTGTTTGCGATGCGTGCAAGCCACGCGCGAGCATCGCATTGGTCAGTTCCGCAGTGCCGGCCTTGCCTTGCGGATCGCGCCGCGAACCGGCATCGAACTCGACGCTGACATCGAGTATCGGTATCGAATGGTTTTCGACAAACAGCACGCGCGCCCCATTGGCAAGCGTCCAGGACTGGATATGCAACGCTGCATGCGTGGGCGCAATGCCAATCAGGAAAAGTGTTAATACAAACAGGAAGCGCTTCATCATATTCATTCCTCAGTGGCGCAAGTTCTTGGGCGGCGCGGCTTTCTTCTCTGACAAAGGCAATGGCACCAGCGTCGCCACCGTCAATGCATCGTCGCCAAAATATTTCTGTGCAACCGCCTGCACCTGTTCCGCAGTGACTTCCTTCAGTTTTTCGATCACGCGATCGACATCTGCATAGGAAAGACCGCTCATTTCCATCACGCCCATTTCCATTGCCTGCCCAAAGATCGAATCGCGTTTGTAAATCTGGCTCGCGATCAGTTGCGCCTTCACACGTTTCAACTCCTGCTCGGAAACGCCTTCTTTCGCAATGCGGTCGACTTCGGCGCGCAACAGCGTCTCCAGTTGCCCGGTCGTCGTGCCCTTGGCCGGCGTACCATCGAGCAGGAACAGTGCCGGGCCGCGCGCAATATTCGAGTACCCGGCGCCAACCGCATTGGCCACCTTGTCGGTGCGTACCAGCTTCGCGTTCAGGCGCGCATTGTCATAGCCGTCCAGAATGGCCGCCAACACGTCAAGCGCATGCGAATCGATGTCCTTGTCGACATTGCGCAGCGTCGGGGCCTTGAATGCGAGCACTACGTACGGGTTTTCCGCCGGCGCCTTGACAATGATGCGCCGCACCCCATGCTGTGCCGGTTCGTTCTGCGGCTTGGTGACCGGGAGTGTCTTGCGCCTGATCTTGCCGAAGTATTTCTCTGCCGATGCATACACCTGCTTCGCATCGACATCGCCGGTCACGATCATCGTTGCGTTATTCGGCGCATACCAATGCTCATACCATGCCTTCGCATCCTGCACCGTCATGCTCTGCAAGTCACTCATCCAGCCCGCGATCGGGTGATGGTACGGATGCGCAGTGTATGCGGCGGCATTGAGGACTTCATACACCTGCGGGATCGGCTGATCTTCGGTGCGCCAGCGTCGCTCCTCCATCACCACCCGGATTTCGCGCGCGAATTCATCCTTGTCGAACACCAGGTTCGCCATGCGGTCGGCTTCCAGCGCCATCACCTTTTCCAGCTTCGATTTTTCGATCTGCTGAAAATACGCGGTGTAGTCGCTGCTGGTGAACGCATTTTCACGCCCCCCGAGCGCGGCGACGCGCTGACTGAACTCGCCGGGCTTGAGCGTTTTTGTGCCCTTGAACATCATGTGTTCCAGCGCATGGGCCACACCGGTGGTGCCATTCACCTCGTCCATCGCGCCCACCTTGTACCAGATCATGTGGGCAACGGTCGGTGCCCGATGATCTTCCTTGACAATAATTTTCATGCCGTTTTTCAGCATGAATTCTTGCGCAAGCTCCGCACGCGCGGCGAGAGGCAAAAAACTCAATATCGCCAGCAATACAGCGATCCGGAATTTCATAGTCTGTGCTCTGATAAAATAAACGTTTGGTTCAATGCACGGCGGTATGCCATGCACAAAAAAGA
>DASVLY010000258.1:0-4852 GCA_036384635.1 Noviherbaspirillum sp.
GTACAGCGCGCCACGTCGTTGCCTTCCCGGCGCAGTTGCTTCCAGACCTTGTCCGCACCGTAAACCCGCATGTTGGCATGCCACACACGTTCGATGTGGGGAATCAAAGCTTCGTCACGCTTCTGACGGGCGCTTCTCAACGTCGGAGTGCGGCAGCGGGCGGCCTGCCGCCAATAGGCCGACGGGGCGATTTGCATCACTTCGCAAATCGGCTCGACCCCGAAGGTCTCCCGGTACTCGTCAATGAACGCCTTTATGCTTTCGATCGGAGGTCGAGCTCCGCCTGGGCGAAATACGCGCTAGCCAGGCGCAGAATCTCGTTGGCACGGCGCAATTCCTTGACTTCCCGCTCCAATGCCTTGAGCCGTTCCTGCTCGGCCGTGGTCGGCCCGGAACGCTGGCCAGTATCACGCTCTTGCTGGCGCGCCCAGCGCCGCAGCGTCTCCGCCGTGCAGCCGATCTTGCCCGCAATCGATTCAATCGCCGCCCACTGCGACTCGTACTGTCCCCTGCTCTCGAAGACCAGGCGCACTGCACGCCCCATGACCTCCGGCGAATATCTTGTTGATTTCTTCTTCATGGCTCCATTTTCTTAAATGTTGGAGCCTCCTCGATTTCCGGGGCGGTTCACCGTTGATCGTCATCACCGCCTCCAACCCGGTCCACGACAGGCTGCCCAGGATGGTGATGTTGTCGCCATGGTTGTTCGGCACCGCATCCGGCACCCGCTCCCCGCGGGCAGCGCGGCCGAAGGTAGGCGTCATGGCGATATTGGCTCCGGATTCGTCGATGAACTTGAAGCGCTCGGCCGGCAAGCCGGCAATGTCGTTGCGATATGCCTGGCGTGCCTGCCTCACCCGGTTCGTATCGTGTTCCGTGGCATGAAGCGTCTTTTTTTTTCGAGGCAACCCGAGGTCTTGCAAGACGCGGCAGACCAGCGAGACGCAGACATGGATGCCGCACTCGCGTTGCAAGCGTTCCACCAGTTCTTCCAGCGTCAGGTCGGGCTGCTCGGCTAACCACTCTCGCAAGCGCTGGCGCGCTTGCTCATCAAGGCGCGGCGGCGGGCCGCCAGCCGCCGGTTTCGGTTCAATGCGGCCGGTGGCGCGCACTTGGCGCAACAGCGACTCCACGAAGGTCTGGCTGACATGAAACAGGACGGCGATTTCGCGTTGCGATTTGCCACCCTCTGCGAGCGCCAGCAAGATTTTCTGGCGCAAATCCACCGAATACGGCGCTGCCATGAGTTAGCTCACATTAATTACACCATCTTGTTCAGACCTTGCCACGCGCCATCCGTTTCCTCTTATTGCCCCTCAAACCGTACATGGCCCCCCAATTTGCCAAGCCCTCAATCCATGATGACGCGAAGGTAAAGATTGCACCCGTACATTCGGACTTTGCTGTGGCCTGTGCCACTGTCCCTGATGGGATGTGCTGGTTGACGCCTCAATCGCTCTATCGCACTTCTCGTGCAACGGTTTTCCAGGGCTGTGCCAACCACGGTCTGACCTGTTTGCCATCACTTCTTGATTGCCTATGCAATCGGTGGAATCAACTGCCTGCTGCCTTGCTTGCCTGCTTCAATGGTCTGGTCACGCCGCTGCATAATCAGACTCGAATTCTCGCTCGTGCGCCAGGAGCGCCCATACGATTCGGGCATTCTTGTTCGCCAGCGCCACCGCTGCCACATTCTTGCTGCGCCGGCCAATGAGCTGATGCAGCCATCGCTGCGTCTCGGGCTTGCGCTCGGCATGCCAGATCACCGCACGGGCACCATGGATGAGCAAGGTGCGCAGATAGGTGTCGCCACGTTTGCTGATGTCGAGTAAATTCGGCTTGCCGCCAGTGGAATGTTGTTTCGGCACCAGCCCTAGCCACGCCGCCAATTGGCAAAATTTTTCGCATTCCCGATCGCCGCTACCAGCGCACTGGCCGTGAGCGGTCCAATGCCGGGAATCTTCTCCAACTTGCGTGATAGAGCACTGGAGCGGTGCCACTCCTGGATTTGGACTTCCATCTCGGCCACTTGCCGATCCAGTTCCTTGAGCTGATCCAGTAAGCGCTGCATCAGCGCCCGGAACATGCCCGGTAACGCGTTGTGCGCCTGGTCGAGCAGGGCTGGCACGTACTTACTGATCTGCCCGATGCCTTGCGGCACAATCAGCCCGAATTCACTCAGTCTGTTTTATTGCTTGAGCAAGATTTGCTTCAATTGCGGCCATATATTGTTTAGCATAATTGTCTGCGCCTCGGCAATCGGGTGTATACGGTCAGCCTGGAATAGTTGCGGCTTGTCCGCAATGCCCTCGAGCAGGAAGGGTGTTAGAGGAACTTTCTTCTCCAGCGACAAGTTCATATACATCGTTGAAAATTTTTCTGTGTAATCGCGCCCGTAATTCGGTGGGATGTGCATGCCGATCAGCAGGACCTTGGCACCCGCTTGTTGCGCGGCGTTAATCATCGTGCGCAGATTGGTTGTCACTGATGCGATCGGCAAGCCACGCAAGCCGTCGTTACCGCCCAGTTCGATGATGACGATGGCTGGGTGATGCTGTTGCAGTAATGCAGGCAGCCGCGATTTCCCGCCACTGGTGGTTTCGCCGCTGATGCTTGCGTTGACGATGGCGGCGTCAATCCTTTCTGCTTGCAGGCGCTTTTCCAGCAGTGGCACCCAGCCCATGCCGCGCACCAGACCATATTCGGCCGACAGACTATCGCCAAGCACAAGCACGGTTTTTGATGCAGAATAGGCCCACTCTGCAAACAGAGCGAGCGTTAGTACCATTATGATTCGCGCTATACGTGTTGCAGTTACGCATCTCATCATAACATTCCGCATGTCAGATCCTTTGTCCTTGCCCGCTGCCATTGAAGTCGTCAGCCTCAGCAAACATGTCGCCGATGCGACTGGTGAACTCACCATCCTGCACAACATCGATTTTACTGTGCAACCGGGTGAGACACTGGCAATCGTCGGCACGTCTGGTTCAGGCAAGTCGACTTTACTCGGGCTCTTGGCTGGCCTCGATACGCCGACTGAGGGGGCGGTAAAACTCGATGGCGTCGATATTTTCGCATTGGATGAGGATGCGCGCGCTGGACTGCGCCAAGCCAAGGTCGGATTCGTGTTTCAGTCGTTCCAGCTGCTTGCGCATCTGACCGCGCTGGAAAACGTGATGCTGCCGCTGGAATTGCGGCGCGATGGCAAGGCCAGGGAAAAGGCCGAGGCGATTCTTGCGCGCGTCGGGCTCTCCAGCCGCTTGCGACATTACCCGAAGTATCTGTCCGGAGGAGAGCAGCAGCGCGTAGCTCTTGCGCGTGCATTCGTGACTGAGCCTCCGCTGCTGTTTGCGGACGAGCCCACTGGCAGCTTGGATGCGGTAACTGGCGATGCAGTGATCAGGTTGATGTTTGAACTGAATCAGGAGCGCGGTTCGACCCTGGTGCTGGTTACGCACGATCCATTGATTGCTGCGCGTTGCAAGCGCACGGTCACTATCGCTGCGGGGCGGTTAAGCAGCTGAATTGGAGAGCATGGATTGCGAATGCGCACGCCGGTGTTCAATGTACGCGATGGCCATGCCACTGGTGCAAATAATCGCGATACCCAGCGCTGTCAGGCTGTCCGGCAACTGATGGAATACCAACCACCCCATCGCTGTTGCAGAGATGGTTTGCAGATAAAAGAAGGGCGTCAGCAACGATGCTTCCGCGTGTTTGTACGCACTGTTGATGAAGTAATGGCCTACCGTACTGGTTACACCGGTTGATGCGAGTATCAGCCATTCGCGCGTTGTCGGCACATGGGGAGCCCAGAAGAAGGGTACCATCAGACTGCTTGCAAGCATGCCGGTCAGACCGCCATAAAACAGCGTCACCATCGGATGATCGATTTGATTGGTTTTGCGTGTAAGGACGGAGACTGCGGCGAAAATGATGGCTGATGCAGCGCCCAGCAGCACGCCGCCGGGGGAAATGCCGCCGCCGGGCCGTATGACGATCAGCATGCCGGAAAATCCCATGGCGACTGCCAGCCAGCGCGACAGATAGCTTCTTTCATTCAACAACCATGGGGAAACCGCGAGTACGATAAGTGGTGCGCAAAAGTTCATTGCAGTGCCTTCCGACAATGGAACGATCTTGAGCACCGAGAAAAAGATCACGGTCGAAAAGAGCATCAGCAAAGCACGAAATACCTGCAGGCTCGGCTGCCGCGAATGCAGAATGCTTTTGCCGATGCGCTTGCGGTAGAGCGGTGCCAGTGTGGCTGCCATGAACACGGTGTTGATCGTATAGCGCATCCACGCGATCATCACCACGTGATAACCGGATTGCGCGAGGAATTTGCCCGCAGTATCGAGGAGTGACAGCGTCCATAGACCGAGGACCAGGCAGGCAATGCCGAGCCAGAGTTTAGCGTGCGATGTGGTTTGCGACATGCTGTCGTATCAGTTGGTTGAGGATGCTGCGTACGCAGGGAATCAGTTCGCTTGCGGTCAGGCCGATCGGGCCTGTGTCTTGTTCGGCCAGGATATCTGCAGCACGCCCGTGCAGCCAGGTCGCGGCCAACGCCGTATTCCATACAGGCCACTGCTGGGCCAGTAGTGCACCGCATATTCCTGCCAGCACGTCACCGGTGCCGGCCGTTGCGAGCGCCGGATTACCGGTCGTGTTGATTGCGGTTGCTCCGTCGGCTTGTGCAATGATGCTGCCAGAGCCTTTCAGTATCGTGACCGCATTGAAACGATGGGCGAGTGCGCGGGCTGCTGCTACACGGTCAGCTTGCACATGCGTCGCCGAAGTGCCCAGCAGGCGCGCCGCTTCCAATGGATGGGGTGTTATGAGCGTG
>DASVLY010000259.1:0-19649 GCA_036384635.1 Noviherbaspirillum sp.
GGCGCTGGGCGCCTTCAGCAAGCACGCCTATCGGTTGGCCGAGAGGCACCACCGTACATTGTTCGACGCGCAGCATGTGCTGGCGCCCGACTGCGTACGCATCGCTTCGGTAGCCGAACTGAAGGCATTTGCCGATGCGCACCCGGATGGCTTCGTGGTGAAGCCATCCTGCGAAGGCAATAACCGCGGCGTGATCGTGGTGCGGGCAGGCGATGACTTGCAGGCCGCTTTCGAGGAGGTTGCGCCTTATCTTGCCGGCGGCATCATCTGCGAGCAACTGATTCCATACCGCCGTGAGTATTCATACGATGGCATCGGCGCACTGTCCTTCGTCACGGAAAAGGTCTCCGCCACCGGGCGCTATCCCGTAGAAGTCGCGCAAGTGCTGCCGGCGCGGCTGACAGCCGTCGAGCAGCACACGCTGAATCGGGCAGGGCAGTTGTGCAACATGCTGGTAGGGCAGCGTGATGGGCCGTTCCACAATGAAATCAAGTTGAGCGATGACGGCATGCATGCGGCGGTAGTCGAGCCAAACCGCCGCCCCGGCGGCATGAAGATCTGGTCGCTGGCTGAAGCGGTGTATGGCATCGATCTCTACGCCTTGTGGGTGGATTCGGTGCTAGGCGCTTCGTCCGTTTCCACTTTGCCGGCGCCGACGCGCCAGGCGGCCACTGTCATGCTGGGAGCACCGTACGACGGCGTGTTTTCGCCTGCGAGTCTTGGCGACGGCGCCCTGTTATTCGAGCAGGTGCTGGCTGCCACCGGTACGCGGCACGGCCTGCGGCCGGGGCAACTGCGCGCCGGCGAATTCGGCTGGCTGTCGCAGGGCACACGTATCGTCCACGCGGTGGCGCGCGACAACGCTGATTTCGTAGCGCAGGCAACCATCATCCTGGACGCTGCGAACGCCGATATTCGTGACATCGTCGCTACAGTACGTGAGCGCTGGCTGACCATGCTGTCGGCACACCATGCACCGACAATGGAAATTGCTGCTTGATTTTCCAAGAAACCTCATGACCTCCATCTGAACCGGAAAGCTTATGAACATCCTTATCCTGCACCGCATTCCCTATCAAAAGATCGATTATCACCGCGGCATCGACCATGATCGCCATGACGTGACCTACTTCGGTACGCGCAAAATTCTCGACACATTGCCGTCATGGCTGCGTTGCCGCAAGGTGGAGCGCCCGGGGCGGTCCGCTGTATACGACGAGGCCGTCGCCTGGCTGGAGCGTGAGCCGCAGCACCACTTCGACCGCGTGTTGTCGTTGTCCGAATACGAACTGCTTGACGCCGCACGGCTGCGCGAAAGGCTTGGCGTACCGGGGGCTCCGCTGGAACAGGTGACGCTGGTGCGAGACAAGGTCAAGATGAAGCAGGCTGTTGCGCGCGCCGGTCTGCGCGTACCGCGCTTCCTGCCGTTGGCGGATTTTCTTGATGCCGGTGCGGAATGGAATGGTCCGACAGTCCTCAAGCCGCACAGTGGCGCATCGAGCGAGGATGTGATCGTCTTCCCCACGGCGAAACAGGCACGCGAGGCGATAGTGTCGCAGTGCTCGGGCGTGCCGCGGCTGGATGCCGACATCGCTACGCGCGACGCCTTTGAAACGGAGGAATTCGTCACTGGTCCCGTGCTGCATTTCGATGGTCTGATCGCGCGCGGCGAGGTGCTGGCGCTGACCGCGAGCCGCTATGTCGGCACTTGTCTTGGCTACGCTAATGGTCAGCCGCTCGGCTCATATCACTTTCCTGTTACGGAAGCTGCTCGCAGCTGGGTAGACCGTGCCCTTGACAGCGTGGGCATCAAGGATGGCAGTTTCCACCTGGAGGCGATCGAGAGCGACGGCGAGCTGGTGTTCCTCGAAGTCGCAAACCGGGTTGGCGGCGCCGATGTGGTGGCCACTTTCGAGCTGGCTACCGGTATCCACTTGCCGTCGCAGGAGTTGCGCATCCTGCTGGGCGAGGATGTCCCTGCGTTGAAGGCCGATGTAACGTCAACGGGACTATGGCATGGCTGGTTCGTCGTGCCTGGCCATCACCTGGGCGGCGGCGCGCATGGCGGCATCGACGGCATCGAGTCCTTCCGCAACGATGCTGCGGTCCTGCGCTGGAACGAGCTTAAGACCGGTGCGCCGCTACCCGGAAACATTACTTATCAGGCGCACGAAGTGCCCCTGGCCGGCATCATCGCTACCGCGAGCGCCGTGGAAACCCATGAGTGGTTCGAGCGCCTCTTTGCTGCCGTAAGGCTGCGCCGGCCTGCAGATTCCGAATTACCTCAGGCGGTGAGATGATCCCGATGTTTCGTTTTCTGCTTGCCACGTTGTTCTACCGCCTCGCCAACGGGCTGCTGTTCCTGTCCGTGGCGTGGAACCTTTTGCGTACCGCCGAAGACGGTGCGATGTCGCTGGCCATCTCGTCGATTGCAGGTTTTCTGCCTGCTGTCCTCATTGCGCCGTTTGCGCATCGCATGTTGGAGCGTGTCGATAGCCGCAAGCTGACGGTAGTCGGCGTTGCTGCCTTGCTGTTACTGGCATTGGCATTCGTTCCCGTGCTGCAGTGGCCCAAGGCCATCCTCGCCGTCAACTTCCTTGTGCTGCTGGTGTTCTTCTTGCTGGAAGGCGCGTGGGATGCTTTGCTTGCTACGCTGGCGGGCGGATTGCCGCCGGCGCAAGCCGATACGCTGAACGCACGCCAGAGTGCCACTACGCAGGCGGGCCTGATGCTCGGGGGGCTGCCAATCGGGATATTGATGCAGCTTGGCGGTGCTGCAATGCCGTTCTATGTTGCAACCGGACTGTACGTCATCTCCGCTGTGCTGCTGGCAGGTATGCCGTCGCTCGCGTCGGCACCGGTTGCCGCCGATACATCCGGCAAGACGCCGGTAAACGGAACCTTGGTCCCCGTACCTTGGCATGTGCGGCTGACACTCGCGCTGGTCTGGCCTTGCTTCACGCTGATCAATATGGCTTTGCCGCTGCTTGCGCATGCGTTCAGCGGTGCAGTGGAGCATGCTGCACTGCTTGACGTGATGATCGGTCTCGGCATGGGCGCTACCGGCTTGCTATATGGCATGTTCGGCAGGCTTGAGCGGCGTGGCCGTCGGTTGGCAGTGACGGTTTGTATCGCCTTTGTGCCGTTGCCGTTCATTTTGCTGGCGACCATCGGTTATTCGTTATGGCCGTTGGCTGTCGGGTTCTTCCTCTCCGGCGTGGGCTTCGCACTGTTCCGTGTGAGCGCGCGCAAGCGGCTGATCACGACGCAAGCGGCGCACCGGGTCGGGCAGATCGTTTTCAGTTGCAATGCGTTCGGTTTCCCCATCCTCGTGGCTGTCGCATTCTTGTATGCAGTCAGCTGGGCAAGGGGGCCTATCGTACCGCTGGTCGCATTTGCTGCATTTGCACTCGTAGGCGCCAGAACGATGCTTGGCCAGCACTAGTCAGCAGCAAGTGCGCTGCATAACTCCAAATAAGAAACGCTCATCATGAAAACCAGGCACATCGCGCTCGCCATCCTGATCACCGCCATCTGGGGGCTGAATTTCTCCGTGATTAAAATCGGCCTTCAATCGGTAGATCCATTTATTCTTGCCGCTATCCGTTTCCTGTTGTGCGCACTACCGGCTGTGCTCTTCATCAAGAAACCCGATACGCCATGGCGTTTCCTGATCGCTTACGGATTGCTATTTGGCGTAGGCCTGTGGGGGGTGGTGAACCTCGGCATTAATGCAGGCATCTCTGCCGGCATCGCCTCGCTGGTGTTGCAGCTCAGTGCTTTCTTTACGATTTTGCTTGGTTCTGTCGTGTTTCGTGAAGCGATCTCAAAGTATCAGTATGCCGGCATCGGTTTAGCTCTGATGGGCCTGTTCAGCATCATTCCCATTCGGGACGGCACTGTCACATTGGCTGGTCTTGGATGCGTCATCCTTGGCGCATTATCCTGGAGCGTGTCCAATATCATGATCAAAAAGGCCGGCACGAAAGATGTGCTTGCTTTTCTGGTCTGGTCCAGCCTGTTTTCACCATTGCCGCTATTTGCCATTTCCTATGGCATACATGGTTCAGCCGGTTACGCCATGCTGTCATCCCAGTTGAATTCGACCGCGATTTTCTCCATTCTTTTTCAGGTCTATCCGACAACCTTGTTCGGTTACTGGATCTGGAATTCTCTGCTCAAAAAGTATCCGGTCTCCACTGTGGCACCGCTTTCCCTGCTGGTGCCTATCTTCGGAATGCTCGGCTCGTCGATGATCTTCCACGAAACTTTGTCGGCACTCAAGTTGACGGCAATCGTCTTGATCGTGCTGGGGCTGGCCGTGGGGTTGTACGGAGCACAGTTAAGCAGCAGATTTTTGAAAACCCCGGTTTCCGGCTCTTCGCGGATATAGGCTTTCTCGCAAACTGCTCTGGCAGGCTGTTGAAAAACTACTGCGCGAACCGATCTTGGGGGCTGCTCACTACGTTTTTCAACAGCCTGTCAGGTTGTGATTGATGCTGTGCGAGCAGCCGGCACAAATCACGATTCAGCAGTGATGTGCCGGTTGCCAACGCCGTTTGTGCGCAGAACGAGCTACGCCGCAAGCAGGCCCGATGCCGTGGTCTTGCACCCATCCAGCAGGAATGCGAGGCTGATCACCAGCACCAGTTCGCCTTCCGCCGAGCGCGCAGTGCCGTTTACGCCGGGTACGGCGATTGCGGTCAGAGGTTTGATCACCAGGTCAGCGGTGCCGTCCACCGCGTCTACAGCGAGGATGTATGGCTGCGGCGCGGCGATCACGATGCCGACCTTTTCCTTGCATGGCTCGTAGCCGAGTATGCCTGCCAGCGAACGCACTGCCAGCGGCCGGCCCTGGTCGCGCAGTACCGGTGCGCCACCTACTTCCGCAAAGGTTTCCGGCAATTCCACCACGCGCTGTACTACTGCCATCGGCATCGCCAGCAAGGCGCCCGAAGTGCGTACCAGCATGGTTGGCACGATCGATAGTTCGATCGGCAGGCGGATGGTAAAGCGGGTGCCTTCGCCCAATACCGAATCGATGCGGATGGCGCCGCGATGTTTTTCCACCGCGGTTTTCACGACATCCATGCCGACCCCGCGGCCGGATACGCTGGAGGCGACTTCCTTGGTCGAGAAGCCGGGCAGGAAAATCAGTTGCAGCGATTCTTCCGCAGTCTGTGCGGCATGTTCGCCGATCAGGCCCTTGGCCAGCGCTTTCGTACGCAGCTTCTGCGGGTCCATGCCCTTGCCGTCGTCGGATACCTCGATCATGACGCTGCTGCCTTCCTGCCAGGCCTTCAGGAGGATGGTCGCCTTCGGCGGTTTCGGGCTGGCAGCGCGCTCATCGGCGGTTTCGATGCCGTGGTCGAGCGCGTTGCGAAGCATGTGTACCAGCGGGTCGTACAGGCTGTCGACCACCACGCGGTCGACTTCGGTTTCCGCGCCCTCGATCACCAGATCCACATCCTTGCCGAGGTCTTTCGCCAGTTCACGCACCAGGCGCGGGAACTTCTGGAACAGGCGGCCGACCGGCTGCATGCGGGTCGACAGCGTTGCGCGTTGCAGTTCGGTCGAATAGCGCGATGCGCGGTTCAGCGTTTCGGCCAGCGTCGACATCAGCGCAGCGGCCTGACCTTCAAATTTGAATTGCGCCAGTTTTTCCAGCAGCACCGCCGCCTGATTTGCCGCCTGCACCGACTCGCCGGCTACTTCGAGCAGCGTATCGAGCTTGGCGGCATCGATGCGGATAGTGTCTTCCTTGACTTGCGTGGTGATCGGTCTGATGCCGTCGTCGGCTGCCGCTTTCGTCATCGGCGTGACATTCGCCGGCGCGGCGACCGCGGCTGCAGTCTGGGCCTCCGGCATGGTGCCGGCCGGCACCACCGCCCGGTACAGTGCTTCCCAGTCCAGGCCGTCGCCGGAAACCGTCGGCGCCGGCTCTGCGCCGGCTTCGGCCGGAGCGGCAACCGGGGCAGCGGCAACCGCCGCCTTGCCTTCGATTGCCTGCGTCAGCAGGTCTTCCAGTTTGGCAGGCATCGCCGGCAGCGTTTCCGGAGCGGCGCCGTTGGCCAGTTGCTTTAACTGGTCGCCGACAAAACCGCTGGCTTGCAAGCCGGCTTCGATTGCCGTCGGGGTGACCGGTACCTTGCCGGTACGCAGTCCGTCGAACAGGTTTTCGGTCAAATGGCAGGCGGACACGATTGCCGGCAGATTCATGAACCCGGCGCCGCCCTTGATGGTGTGGAATGAACGGAACAGCGCGTTCAGCGCATCGGTGTCGTCGGGCCGCCGTTCCAGCGAGAGCAGGTGCTCCTCCACGTTCGTTGCGAGATCCAGCGCTTCGACAACGAATTCCTTGAGCATGTCATCCATCAGAACCCCAGATCGGCAAGCAAGCTGTCAACGTCATCCTGGGCCATTGCCGCGCCCGGCGCCGCAGGGCCTTGCATCAGGTCGACCGGTTTCTGCTCGGCCATCGCCGCCTTGATTTCCGGCGGTGCGTTGTCGCGCAGGATTTGCGCCAGTTCCTGTTCGACGGTGTTGGTGACGGAGACGATCTTCTTGATCAGCTGGCCGGTGATGTCCTGGAAGTCCTGCGCCATCATGATGTCGAGCAGCCGTGCCTTTTCGGCGTCGGTCGCCTGCAGAACGGTGGCTGCGAATTGCTTCGAGTCGCCGGCCAGCGCCTTGAATTCATCGATGCTGAGTTTGCCTTCGAACAGCAGGGCCCAGCGATCTTCCATGGTTTTGGCCTGTTCGCTCAGTTTCTCCTGTGCCGGCATGCTGGTATCGACCGTGTTCAGCACCTTGTTGGCTGCTTGTTCGGTCAGCGATGCGATATGTTCGAGGCGGCCCTGCGCATCGTTGATCTGATCCGCCACATGGGACAGCGAACGGTCATAACCGAGCTGGCGCAACGAGTCGTGCAGCATTCGTACGACGCCGCCCAGGCGTTCATATATCGGTTTGCCGGACTGGTCCTCAACCGGGGCTTCCGCAGGGAGGGCATTTCCGCCTGCGGGAGCAGACGGGGTAACAGCGGCAGGCGCGGCTGCCACCGTGTCGGTTCGCTTGGCGGACACTTCGTCAAACAAGGCTTCAAGATCATCTGCAGCGTCGGTCATGTCTGTGCTTTCCCATTATGGATGAGGGCTTTCGTCTTCCCAAAGCCTGCATCGGGTTTGTGATTGTGCTTTTTGATACTTGAAACACGATTATCAGCTACGAGTTGCTTATGTGCAACCATCATAATACGCGCGTTTGCCGGGGCAAAGCTCGGACAGGCAAATTGTTGTGTCAACGCCTACCCGAGATCCGAGATCAGCCGGATGCTTGCTTCGCACAGCGGGTGTCCGGGTGTGGCGAAGGCATCGCAGATCGTCAGGTGATTCGCGTCCGGCGTCGGGATGGCGGCGCGGTGATTCGTGTTCCATGCATTCGCAATGAGCGAGGTCTGGCGCTGGAATTCGTCCGATTCGAGTCCGCCGACGGCGGTAATGAACGGCGCGGCATGTGCCGGCGGCATGTTGAATGGTGACAAAATGGCAACATCGTTTGCTGTCAGTTTCAAATCGACGTTGACGAACTCCGCATGCAGCACCGGCTCCAGGTCGTAGATGCCGGATAGCAGGATGCCGGCCTTGACCAGATCCGGCGGCAGGTCGGAGCCGAATGCCGGCCACACTGCAGCCAGCATCATCGCCGTCAGGTGCGCGCCGGCCGAATGGCCGGCCACCACGATGCGCTTCCGGTCGAAGTCATAGGTTTCCGCGTGACGGTACAGCCATGCGAGTGCGCGCAATTGCTGCCGCACGATGTCGGCGATGGACGCTTGCGGCGCCAGCGTGTAGTTGGTCAGCGCGACGTTGAATCCGGCTCGTACATATGGCTGAACGATGAATGAGAAATCCGATTTGTCGAGCGAGCGCCACCAGCCGCCGTGGATGAACACCAGGAGCGGTGCATCGCTTTTCGAGGCGGGAAAGAAATCGAGCCGCTCGCCGCTGGCTTCTCCGTAGGATAGGTCTAACAGTGCAGCGTTGGTACGGCGTACATGGGCTGAATCCTTGGTCCAGCGGGTGAAGATGTAGGGATGGTCGGGGATGGCGGCGCGCGCGTCGTATTGACGGGTGTAGTAATCGGTCTGCTTGGTTTTCATGAGCATTGGCGGTTGATGGAGGCGCAATGGGTATCACTGCACTGCTTCGATTTTTGCCGGTTTGTATTTAAACATGGCGAACCTTGGCCGCGCAAACAAGCGTGGCGGTTTGACGCGGTTATCCGACACGCCTACACTGCACCGGTTTTAAAACCGGTTCAAGGTCTTGGAACTCTTGACAAGAAGGACATGGCTGCGGGAGCGGCGTGGCAAGCATATGCATATTCCATTTATCGAACCGACGGCCGACACAGCGCTATCGAAAGCGCTCGATGCCGCAATCAACAACAAAACCAAGCCGCTCGGCAGCCTCGGCATGCTGGAGCCGCTTGCGAAGCAGGTCGGCCTGATCCGGAAAAGCATCCATCCGAGGCTGAATGCGCCGGCCATTCTGGTATTCGCCGGCGATCATGGCATCGTCGCCGAGGGCGTATCCGCCTACCCGCAGAGCGTGACCTGGCAAATGGTCGAGAATTTTCTGGCGCAAGGGGCGGCGATCAACGTGTTCGCACGCCAGAACCGCTGCGGTCTGCGCGTCATCGATGCCGGGGTCAATCACGACTTCGGTGTGCGTGACGGACTGCTCGACTGCAAGGTAGCCAAAGGCACCCGCAACTTTGCGCGGGAAGCGGCAATGACCGGCGACGAATGCGCAACCGCGATGCAACGCGGCGCGGCGCTGGTGGCCGGACTGGACGGCAATGTCGTCGGGTTCGGGGAAATGGGCATCGGCAATACCACGGCTGCTGCTGCGATCATGCACAAGTTGACGGGAATGCCGGTCTCGGAATGCGTCGGCGCCGGTGCCGGATTGTCTGCGGAGGGCATCGTGCACAAGCAGCGGGTGATCGAACAGGCGGTGGCGCGTCATGCGTCGGTCAGCGAGCCATTGGACGTGCTGGCCACTTTCGGCGGCTTCGAAATTGCGATGATGGCCGGTGCGATGCTGGCCGCGGCCGAACGGCGCATGGTGCTGCTGATCGACGGCTTCATCGTCACCAGTGCATTGCTGGTGGCGGCGCGTCTGCAGCCGGCCGTGCTGGATTACTGTGTGTTCTCCCACTGCTCGGATGAACGCGGGCACAAGCAGATGTTAAGTCATCTCGGTGCGCGCCCGTTGCTGCAGCTTGGTTTGCGGCTGGGCGAGGGCAGCGGCTGTGCGCTGGCGTGGCCGCTGCTGCAGGCTGCAGTGAATTTCCTGTGCGAGATGGCGACCTTCGAATCGGCGCAGGTCAGCGGCAAAAACGAATAACGGCGATGCATCCGTTCAACCCTTCGCGTACAGGCATCCTTGGCCGGGGCGTGCATCAAGTGCGGCTGTTTTTCGTCGCACTGCAGTTTTTCACTCGTCTGCCGGTGCCGCGCTGGGTCGACTTCGAGGCTGAATGGCTGCATCACGCCAGCCGTTATTTTCCCGCAGTCGGGATCGTGGTCGGCGCCGCTGCCTCCGCCGTGTATGTATTGGCCGGATGGTTTTGGCCGCAGCCGGTGGCGGTGTTGCTGTCTACGATAACGGGCATCTGGCTGACCGGGGCGTTTCACGAAGACGGGTTGGCCGATGCCTGCGACGGGCTGGGCGGCGGCATGACGAAAGAGCGTGTGCTGGACATCATGAAAGACTCGCGCATCGGCAGCTACGGCGCAATCGGCATCGGCTTGCTGCTGGCGTTGAAATGCACGGTGCTTTCCTGTCTGCCTGCGCACATGGCGGCTGCAGCGATGCTGGCGGCGCATCCGGTATCGCGCCTGGCTGCAACGGCATTGATCTGGAAACTCGATTATGTGAAATCCGAAGGCAAGGCCAAGCCGCTTGCGCAACACATGTCGGGCGCGGAGTTCGCCATTGCGCTGACAACGGTGCTAGTGGTGCTTGCCGCGTTGTACCTGTTTGACGCTTTGCCGTGGCAGTCAATAGCGACGGGCGTTGCAGCGGCAGCGCTGGTGACCGTATGGCTCGCAAGGAAGTTCGTCAAGCGGATAGGCGGATATACGGGCGATTGCCTCGGTGCGGTGCAACAGAGTGCGGAAGTGGCGATGTATCTGGCGCTGTTGGCCGTGGTGAAGTGAGCGATGCGTCTTTATTTGGTACGCCATCCGCAACCTGAAGTCGCGCCCGGGATTTGTTACGGCAGCACCGATCTTGCTGTTGCGCCTCAGGAGAACGAGCGCGCAGCGGTGGCATTAGTGCGCGCTTTGCCAAAGGGGCTGCCGGTATTTTCCAGTCCGGCTAAGCGTTGCAGCGGACTGGCAGCCAGACTCGCCGCCATGCTGGGCTCGCCTGCGGTGACGTACGATGCGCGGTTGACGGAAATACATTTCGGTGCCTGGGAAATGCGTGCCTGGGATGATATTCCGAGAGCGGAAATCGATGCCTGGAGCAAGAATCTGATCGCTTACCGCCCCGGCGGAGGAGAAAGCGTGATGCAGATGGCGCAGCGGGTACATGCGTTTCATGAAGACATCAGGCGCCAATCCGAACATGGGGCAGCGGGGGGGGTGGTCTGCCATGCCGGCACAATCCGCTTGCTGCTCGCATGCCAGCGTGGCTTGACGCTGGCCGAACTGGCGCTTCATGCGGCGCAGGCACGGCATCAGATTGCCTATGGCGAGATGATTGTGATCGATTGTTAGATTGGTGCAACCTTCAAGCGCCCGAGCGGCAATTGACAAGATTGCGGCTGTGGGTGATTGCCATGCGGTCAAATTCTGCACGATTCCGTGAGCTGCGGATCAATTGAGCCGCTGGAGGGCGCACAGCAAGCAGCGCCGCTGCGGTCATTTCTTGCAAGAGGGAACTATTCGTATTGATGAAACTACTCATTGAGGCAAGGCGCATGCAACGGCCTTGTGGAGCGAAGAGGGAGTGCGGTTCCCGCTCCCGTCCGCGCCAGGCCCTGCCCATGCCTGGGGCATTGGTCATCGGGCGCAATCACAATCAGGAGAGTCAATGATGAAAAAGTCGAAATTCCAAAGCGGTGTGAGCGGCAAGGGGAAAGCGATCGCCGGCGTTGCCATGACGTTGGCCGCCGCTGCGGTGTTGACGATGGCGCCAATGTCACAGGCACTCGCCTGGGGCTATTCCACAAAACAGATTAGTAATAGTAATGTTGGCCCCGGGTGGGTGCACATAAAGGTCACGGGCCATGCCTCCAGTATCCAGGAAGCAAGGGATTTTGCTGCGAAGGGAGTAGGTAAATGCTTTGGCTTTATGAATTACAAAGCATATGATGATAAGCGGACATGGCATAACGGCCATTGGTTTAACGCAATTGTGGAAGAGGATTGCGCAGATATAAACCGAGGTATTTAATAGGTAAGGTGGCCCTGGTTTCTTGCGCCGCCAGCAGGCGGCGCAAGAAACCCCTATAGGCTGATCCATTGTGTCCGGACTACGCCCGTTGCCGTACTCATTTCTTCTTTAAACCGTTCGCTTCCCAACGCTTGTCCCTGTATCAAAACCAAACGCACATCCGTCGGATAATCTTCCGTCTGAACCAGGCTGGATTGGAAGCGCCCCTCCCGCAACGTGCCGCGGCGTTTGTAAAATCGGCTCACATACGGCACATGGCGCCGTCCCACCGATTGCATCAACTTGGCGAGTCCGTCAGACGTTTGCGGCGTGACCGGCAGATGCACATGGTTCGTCATCAGCACAGACGCCCGCACCGCCCAGTGCCAACCGGCAGCCGCTTCAAACCGCCAATGGAAGCGGCAGTGATAATCCTCTTCGGCGAAAAAGCATGGCTCTCGATTGACGCCGCGTGGCACAAGATGTCGGGGGTATTCCGGCTCATTTAATGCGCGGGCGACGGGGCATGTTTATCTTTGAAAAACAACGCGATGCTGCCCCCCTTTTGCGCTCTTGCAGAGAGGCCATCCAGCAGGGGCTCACGGCGGCAAAGCCAAGGCCCCCGGCATTCTGATAGCGATCCAGTTTCCGTTCTCCACGGCGTTATCTTTAGCCGCAGCCGACGCAGTTCTTTGTTGTCGCTCAATGCTGCAAGCTTTACAATACGCCGGTTTTGGTGCTCGCACGCATGTTCATACGTGCAGTTAAACGGGAAACACGGCGCTTGTTTGCAAGCTAACGTGTGCTGCCCCCGCAACGGTAAGCAAGCGTCACGATGCAACGTGACGGCTGGTCCTTTCAATACCACTGTGCAGTTATGCATGGGAAGGTGGACCGGTTCGACTTGTCAGCCCGGATACCGGCCAGAACAGGTGGAAGTGTGCGGACGGGGATTTTCGCGGCGCGGCATGACGGGATATCGTCCCGGCGTTTTCCGATCGCAGTCTTCGTTTCGGCGTTTTCTTTTTAACTCGGCCTGCGGGGAAGCCAGCCGGGTGTCTATTCTCTGGATATCGATCATGATCTCAACTGTTTTCCGGCCCGCTCGGATGGCGAGTCAGCCGCTTGCCATTGCCGTCGCCGTTTGCGCTGCATTTTCCACGTCTGCCTTTGCGCAGGTGAATCGGGATAAAAAACTGGAATCTGTCGTCGTTACCGCGACACGCACGCCACAAATCGCGAAGGAAGTGTTGAGCGACAATGTCGTCATTACTTCCGAAGAAATTGCGCAGTCCGGTCAGACTTCTCTGGTTGATCTGTTGCAGCGGCAGCGCGGCATCGAGATTACGCGCAACGGCGGGCCGGGAACGAATTCTTCGATATTCATTCGCGGTACCGATAACAAGCAGAGCATCGTGCTGATCGACGGCGTTCGTGTCAGTTCTGCGACCAGCGGCGGCGCGGCCTGGGGCGGGATTCCGCTGGCGCAGATCGATCGCGTCGAAATCGTATATGGCCCGCTCTCCAGCTTGTATGGGGCGGATGCGGTAGGCGGCGTGGTGCAGATTTTTACCAAAAAAGGCGAGGGGACTCCCGCGCCGACCGTATCCGCCGGTATTGGCAGCTACAACACGCGTAACGTGGAGGCGGGTATATCCGGCTCCACTGCGGGCGACAGAAAGTTCAGTTATGCATTGCGTGCAGCGCATGAGGCTTCCGACGGCTTTTCCGCGAAAAAGCCCGGCGCATTCGGCTTCAATCCAGACAAGGACGGATACAAGGGCGACAGTGCAAGCGGCCGGTTCAGCGTTGAGCTGGCGAAAGAGCAGGAAATCGGCATGAACTTCCTGCATAGCCGGATCAATGCGCAATTCGACAACAGTGCAAGCTTCGACGACCGCAACGTGCAAACGGTGGATACGCTGGCGCTGTATTCGAGGAACCGGATTGTTTCCAATTGGCTGAGCACTGTCCAGCTATCGCAAGGCGACGATAAACTCGACTCTACCGATGTTTCCGGAACGAGTTTCTTCAACACCCGGCAGACCGGCCTCAACTGGCAAAATGACGTAACCCTCGGTACCGATCTGCTGCAGGTGGTGCTGGAGCGCCGCGAGGAAAAAGCCGAAACCAGCACTCCCCAGTTGAACCGCAGCCGCACGACCAACTCGATTGTCGCCGCATACCAGTTGCGGCGCGGCGCACATCTCGCAACGGCGAGCCTGCGCAACGACGACAACTCGCAATTCGGCTCGAAAACCACCGGCAGCGTCGCCTATGGCTATCGCATCAGCAAAACGTTGCGCACCAATGTCAGCTACGGCACCAGCTTCCGCGCGCCGACCTTCAACGAACTCTACTATCCGCAATTCGGCCTCCCGTCCGACAAGCCGGAGCAGGGCAGGAACGCCGAGGCCGGCCTGTACTATGACGACGGCAAGTCGCAATTGAGCGCGGTCTATTACCACAATCGCATTACCGATTTGATGGTGTATACGTACCCTTGCCCGGTCGATCCGGCAAATCACCCGTTCGGCTGTGCGCCTAACGTCAACAAGACGCTCCTGGAAGGCATAACACTTGGGGCCGGCAGCAGGATCGGCAACTATACGGTGCGTGCCGCCCTGGATCTGCAGAACCCGCGCGACGAAACCGCCGACCGCAGGCTGGCGCGCCGCGCCCGGGAGCATGGAACGGTGGGCCTGGATTATGCGGTGGGCGCGCTGAAGGCGGGCGGTGAAGCCGTCTTTTCCGGAAAGCGCTTCGACGATGCCGCGAACCGGAACGCGATGGGCGGCTACGGCATAGTCAATCTGCATGCGAGCTATGACTTCGCACCGAACTGGTCGCTGTTCGGCCGCTGGGACAATATATTCGACAAGAATTACGAATTGGCCCGGAACTATGCAACCCCCGGTTCGAACCTGTTCGTCGGCGTGCGTTACGGCTTGCGGTAAGAAAGCATCAGTATGCCCGCTATGCAAGACGCCATTGACAGCCGCGCATCCGGTACACGCCGCAAAGCCGTGGCTGCGCTCGCGCTGCTGACGGCTGCCGCTTGCGCCGCCGTGTTGCTCGCCTGCGTGGTGGGCTCGGTTTCCTTGTCTGTGCCGGAGCTGTTCGCGGCGCTGGCCGACGCCGTGCGCGGCAAGCCGTCCAGCATCGCTGCGACACTGCTCGAACTGCGCCTTCACCGCGCATTGTCTGCCTTCATCACCGGCGCGACCCTGGCGTTGGCGGGGGTGATGATGCAGGCGCTCTTGCGCAATCCGCTCGCCGATCCATACGTGCTCGGCGTATCGGGAGGCGCGGCGGTCGGGGCGCTGGCGGCGATGCTGTTTGCCAGTGCCGCCTGGCTGGTCGATGCCGCCGCGTTCGGCGGCGCGATTGCCGTTGCGCTCCTGCTGTTCGGCCTGGTTTATCGCGATTTGCGCGGAGGGATGGGCACGGAGGGCAATGCGCTGATGCTGTTGTTGACCGGCGTGATCGTGGCTTCCGGCTGCGGTGCGCTGGTCGCGCTGATGCTGTCGATTGCACCCGACAACCGCTTGCGCGGCATGGTGTTCTGGCTGATCGGCGATCTGTCAGCAACACAGGGACGCGCGCTGCCATGGATGATCTGGCTGTTTGTGCTGGTGTTCGCGCTGCGCGCGGCGCGTGCAATCAATGTGGTTGCCTTGCATGCGGAAGTGGCGGCGACGCTCGGCATCAACGTCGGCAGGCTGCGCCAGGGCTTGTTCGTGTGCGCGGCGCTGCTGACGGCCAGCGCGGTCAGCAGCGCCGGCAGCATCGGCTTTGTCGGACTGATCGTCCCGCATGCATGCCGCTTTGCATTGGGGGCCGATCATCGGCTGCTGTTGCCGGCAGCAACGCTGGCAGGCGGCGCCTTTCTCGTCCTCGCCGATACGCTGGCACGCAGCCTGCTCGCGCCGCAGCAGTTGCCGGTCGGCGTGATTACCGCATTGATCGGCGTGCCGGTATTCCTGTTGCAGTTGCACCATATCCAGCGGAAATAGCATGATGCAGATGCTTGATTTGTCGCTGCGCATGGGTGACCGGCTGTTGGTGCATGGTCTGAATTGGGACATTCATCCCGGCCAGTGCTGGTGCGTGATCGGCCGTAACGGCGTCGGCAAGAGCACGTTGTTGCGCACGCTGGCCGGCTTGCGCGAGCCGGATGCGGGCGTGGTGCGCATCGCGGGGCGCGCGTTGCGGGACTGGCCTTTGCCGGCGCTGGCGCGCGAACGCGCCTATCTGCCGCAAGGCCGCAACGATGCGTTCGGCTACCGCGTGATTGAAACGGTGCTGGCGGCACGCCATCCGTATCAGGGTGGGCGTTACTGGGATGCGGCAGCGGATTGCCGGATTGCGGAAGACGCGCTGCGCAGGCTCGATGTGGCCGAACTTGCCGAGCGTGACGTGCGCACGCTGTCCGGCGGCGAGCGCCAGCGCGTGGCGATTGCCGCCGTGCTCGCTCAGGATGCGTCGCTGCTGTTGCTGGACGAACCGGCAAGCGCGCTCGATCTGGCGCATCAGGTCGGCGTCATGGAACTGATCGCGCAACTATGCCGCATGCAACGCAAATCGGTGGTGCTGGTCAGCCACGACCTGAATCTCGCGCACAAGGTTGCCACCCATGCGCTGCTGTTGATGGGCGACGGGCAATGGCGGGCGGGGCCGGTGGCCGATGTCATGCAAGCGGCTATCCTGAGCGAATGCCTTGGTTATCCGATCGAAACCGTGCGGCACGGCAGCCGCACCATTTATATCCCTGCAGAGGACAATCATCATGAGTGAAGACGGCATCAACGAACGGCACCGCGCGCGCATGCAGCGCAAGAAGGAAGTCGTCGATCAGAAGATCGAAGCCGCGAAACGCCATGCCGGCGTGTTGCTGGTCAATACCGGCAATGGCAAGGGCAAGAGCTCCAGCGCGTTCGGCATGGCAATCCGTGCGCTCGGACATGGCATGAAGGTCGGCGTGGTGCAATTCATCAAGGGGGCGAAATCGACCGGTGAAGAATTGTTCCTGCAGCGCTTTCCCGATGAAGTCAGCTTTCATGCGATGGGCGAGGGCTATACCTGGGAAACCCAGAACCGCGAGCGCGATATCGCGTGCGCCGAGCGCGCCTGGGAGCGGGCGAAAACCTTCCTGTCCGATCCGGCGATCGGCTTCGTGGTGCTCGACGAACTCAACATTGCGCTCAAATACCATTACCTCGACGTGAACCGCGTGATCGCCGATTTGCGCGCGAGGCCGCCCCTGCAGCATGTGGTGGTGACCGGGCGCGGCGCACTGCCTGAAATGATCGCGGCGGCCGATACGGTCACCGAGATGCAGCCGCTAAAGCATGCCTTTCAGGCGGGTATCGCGGCGCAGCCTGGCGTGGAGTGGTGAGATGGGAGCCGCCATCCATACTCGTGCCGTCCTGATTTCCGCGATTGCTTCGGGTCAGGGAAAAACAACCGTGACTGCGGCGCTGGCGCGCAAGATGGCCCGTCTGGGCTTGCGCGTGCAGGTGTTCAAGACCGGTCCCGACTTCCTCGATCCGATGATGCTCGAGTGCGCCAGCGGCGCACCGGTGCAATCGCTCGACTTGTGGATGGTCGGACTTGAGCGCTGCCGCAGCCTGCTTGCGCAAGCGGCGGTGCAAGCCGATGTGATCCTGATCGAAGGCGTGATGGGCTTGTACGACGGCACGCCCTCGTCGGCCGATCTGGCGCGCGCGTTGGGCGTGCCGGTGCTGGCGGTGATCGATGCGTCGGCGATGGCGCAAACGGCCGGCGCACTGGTACACGGGCTGCGCGATTACGGCCCGGTCGACCTGGCCGGCGTGATCGCCAACCGGGTCGGCAGCGCCGGCCATGCGCAGATGGTGGCCGATGCATTGCGCGGCATACCGCTGTTGGCGACGCTGCCTCCTCAGCAGGAGTCGCTGCCGGAACGTCATCTCGGACTGGTGCAGCCGGAAGAAATCGAGACGGTCGACGCGCTGCTCGACCGGCTGGCCGAACAACTGGTATTCGACGCGAATGCATGGACTGCCATGCCGCGCATCTGCTTCACGGCCGACGATGCAAGCGAATCCGTCACGCCCTTGTTGAGCGGAAAAACCATCGCCATTGCGCGCGATGCCGCATTCGCATTCCTGTATCCGGCCAACCTCGATTGCCTGCGCGCGCTGGGGGCGCAACTGGTGTTCTTTTCTCCGCTGGCCAATCAGCCGGTACCGGAGCAGGCCGATGCGCTTTATCTGCCGGGCGGTTATCCGGAACTGCATGCGCAAACCTTGTCGCAGGCGGATACCTGGCAGGCATCGATACGCGCCGCGCATGCCGCGCATATGCCGATACTGGCCGAATGCGGCGGCATGATGGCGCTGGCCGAAAGCCTCACCGATCTGAACGGCAACGCATGGCCGATGGCCGGGCTGTTGCAAGGAAAAGTAGCGATGCAGAAACGCCTGGCAGCGCTCGGTGCGCAGGCATGGATGACGCCGCATGGACAATTGCGTGGCCATGCGTTTCACTATTCGCGTCTGGAAACGGCTGTCGCACCGAGCGCGCATACCGTCAAACATCCTTCCGGCAATGCGGGCGAAGCGATTTATCGCTGCGGCGCGCTGACCGCCTCGTATTTCCATGCGTATTTCCCGTCCTGCCCGGAGGCGGTTGCCAGCCTGTTCCTGGGCGGAGAAGGAGCATGACGCGCACGCTGGTATTCGGCGGCGCGCGTTCGGGCAAGAGCGCCTATGCCGAAAAGCTCGCCGCCGATTCCGGCAAGGAGGTGATCTATATCGCCACCGCGCAGGCGGGCGATGCGGAGATGGCGGCGCGCATTGCGCATCATCGCCAGCGGCGCAACTCCGGCTGGACCACGGTGGAGGAAGCGCAGGCGCTGGGAGAGGTCATTACGCGCTGGAGCGCGCCGGAGCGCCTGATATTGATCGATTGCCTGACCGTCTGGCTGTCCAATCTGCTGTTCTCGCAGGAGCAGGATTTTCCCGAGATCGGCGAAATTATTCCGCCCGCATGTTTTCAACAACAGCGCGACGGCTTTCTGCAGGCGCTGGAACAGGCCGGCGGCGATGTCGTCATGGTGTCCAACGAAGTCGGCATGGGCATCGTGCCGCAGGGCGCGGTCTCGCGCTGGTTTGTCGACGAGGCGGGCCGCCTGAATCAGGCCGTTGCCGCACGATGCGAACGGGTGTTCTGGGTAGCGGCCGGGCTGCCGCTGGCGTTGAAGGGGTGAGTATGCTCCCTGGTTGGAACCTGTCGATTCTGGCCTTGCTGCTTGCCGGCGGCGTGGCGCTCGATGCGATCCTGGGCGAAATGCGACGCTGGCATCCGCTGGTCGGATTCGGACGGCTGGCCGGTATGCTGGACGGCGCATTCAATCGCGGCGGACAGCGATATGGGAAAGGCGTATTTGCATGGTCGCTGGCGGTGCTGCCGCCGGTATGGCTTGCGCATTGGTTGACGCTCATGAATGACATGGCCGGTCTTGCTATTCATGCGTTGCTGCTGTACTTCAGTCTCGGCCTGCGCAGTCTGCGCGAGCATACGCTGCCGATCGAGCAGGCACTGGCGCGTGGCGATTTGGCACAGGCGCGTGCGCTTACCGCACGCATCGTCAGCCGCGACACCGGACATGCCGATGAAGGCGAACTCGCCAAGGCCGCAGTGGAGTCGCTGCTGGAAAACGGCAACGATGCGGTGTTCGGCACACTGTTCTGGTTCATGATTGCCGGCGGACCCGGCGCCTTGCTGTTCCGGCTCGCCAATACGCTGGACGCGATGTGGGGGTACCGCACGCCGCGTTATCTTGCGTTCGGTTGTGCCGCCGCCCGTATCGACGATGTGTTGAACTGGATACCCGCCCGTCTGACCGCCTTGTGTTACGCGCTGCTGGGCGATACACGCAGTGCATGGCAATGCTGGCGTACCCAGGCATGCGCCTGGTCCAGCCCCAACGCCGGTCCGGTGATGGCGGCCGGCGCAGGCGCATTGGGTCTTGCGCTCGGCGGCCATGCTTCCTATGACGGGATAGTGGAACTCCGGCCTCCACTGGGCAACGGGCGCGCGGCGCAGGCGCAGGACATCGGACGCGCATGGCGGCTGGTCGCCGGCACTGTCATGCTGTGGACGGGCATCGTCATGGCGGTCGCCTGTATGGAAAGGATCATGCATGCTTGAACA
>DASVLY010000260.1:0-1525 GCA_036384635.1 Noviherbaspirillum sp.
GCTCACGGAGATGAAAAACCGCGTGCTGCCCGCAGTCACGCGCACGGCGCTGTTCGCCGGCAAGCCGGCCGGGCTCTGCGGCTATTTCGAGTCCCTGTGGTCGCAGCCCATGCTGCCGACCGACCAGGATCGCCTGCTGGCGGCGCTGCTGACGCCGGCGCGGCTGCTGGAGTTCCTGCGCTTTTTCGTGCTGTTCGACCGCAAGACCGGCAAGGTGGTGGCGCGCTATCAGCAGTTCTTCGGCATTCGCGCGCTGATCGCACGCCTCAGCCAGCGACGGCCGGATGGCGCCCGCGAGGGCGGCATCGTCTGGCATACCACCGGCTCGGGCAAGAGTTACACCATGGTCTTCCTCACCAAGGCGCTGTTGTTGCATGAGAGTTTGAAAGCCTGCCGCGTGGTCGTGGTAACCGACCGCCGCGACCTGGAAAAGCAGCTCGCGGGCAACTTCATCGACAGCGGCGCCTTCGGTTCGGTTGTGGCGACCCGGAAGGAAGGCGAAAAATCCAAGGCCGGATCGGGCCGGGACCTGGCACGGCGCATCGGCAAAAGCACGGAAAGAATCATCTTCACGCTGATCCACAAGTTCGCCACTGCCTCGCGCCATCCGGAATGCTACAACCCGTCACCGGATCTGATCGTGCTGGTCGATGAGGGCCACCGCAGCCACGGCGGCGAAACCCATGAGCGCATGCGCAAGTCGCTGCCGCGCGCGGCTTACATCGCTTTTACCGGCACGCCGCTCCTGAAAAAAGAAAAGACCGCCAACAAGTTTGGTTCCATCGTGCATGCATACACCATGCAGCGTGCAGTGGAGGACGGCACAGTGTCGCCTCTGCTGTACGAGGAACGGGTGCCGGAACTGACGATCAACGAGGACGCGGTCAACCGCTGGTTCGACAAGATCACGGCTGGGCTGTCGCCCGCGCAAGGCACCGATCTCAAGAAAAAGTTCGCCAACAAGCGCGCCATCTATGGCGCAGCCAACCGCATCGAGCTGATCGCGTGGGACATTGCCACGCATTTCAACGAAAACATCAAGAAGCTCGAACTCGGATTGAAGGGCCAAATAGCGACCGGCAGCAAGCTCGATGCGATCCGCTACAAGACCTGTCTCGACGATACGGGGCTGGTGACGAGCGCGATCATCATTTCCGCGCCCGACAGCCGGGAAGGCAATACGGAAGTGGACGAAAGCAAGCTGCCGGAAGTGCAAAAGTGGTGGAACGCGAACGTCGGCAACCGGCAGGACGATTACGAGCGGCAAATGCTGGAAGGCTTTTCCGGCGAGGATGCCCCGGATTTGCTGATCGTGGTCGACCGTTTGCTGACGGGTTTCGACGAACCGCGCAATACGGTGCTCTACATCGACAAGCCGTTAAAGGAACACAGCCTGATCCAGGCGATTGCCCGCGTAAACCGGCTGCATGAAGCCAAGCGCTACGGCGTGCTGGTCGACTACCGGGGCATTCTCAAGGAACTCGATACGGCGGTGCGCGCCTATCAGGACCTGGAGGCGCGTACG
>DASVLY010000261.1:0-3451 GCA_036384635.1 Noviherbaspirillum sp.
CGCTCGGCATCGACGCTGTTTTCCTGGCGCAAGCGTTGCCGGTATTGCTGCGCCCAGGCATCGAAGGCTGGACGGTCGATAAACAGATCGCGCAGCGGGTCGTCCATCGCCGGATGCTCGACTTGCAGATTGCCGATACGCCGGAAGAATAGCGTGAAATCGACGTGATTGTTCTGCATCAGCGCGAACATCGCATCGATCAGCTTGTCATCGTCGGCTTGCCTGCTTTTCAGTCCGAGTTTCGCCTGCAGCAGATCGGCGAGTTTGCCGTCATATGCAGGTTTGTAGGTGGCCAGCGCCGCATGCACCTCATCGACGGTGCCGACCAGCGGCAGCAGCGCCTGGCCTAAAGCGAAACAGTTCCACTGACCGATCCCCGGTTGCATGTGATAGGCATAGCGGCCCTGTTGGTCGCTGTGATTGCAGATATGCCGGTAATCGAACGCCTCCATGAAACCGAACGGGCCGTAGTCGATGGTCAGGCCGAGGATGGACATGTTATCGGTGTTCATCACTCCATGCATGAAGCCGACCGCCTGCCAATGCGCAATCAGTTCCGCAGTGCGGCGCGTGACTTCGCTCAGCAACGCGCTGTACGGATTCTGCTCTTCGCGCAGCTCCGGATAAAAACGGTCGATTACGTAGTCGGCCAGCGTCTTCAGTTCTTCCTTGCGGCCGTTGTAATACCAATGCTCGAAGGAGCCGAAGCGGATGAAGGTCGGCGCCATGCGCGTGGCGACTGCGCTGGTTTCCGGCACTTCACGCATGATCCGCATATCGGAGCCGATTACGCATAGCGCACGCGAGGTTGGAATGCCCAGTGCGGCCATCGCTTCGGAACAGAGAAATTCGCGGATCGACGAGCGCAGCACCGCGCGGCCGTCGGCCATGCGGGAGTACGGCGTGAGGCCTGATCCTTTCAACTGCAGTTCCAGCCGGCCCGGCGCGGGCGCACCAATTGCCGGCATATCGCCAAGCAGGATGGCGCGCCCATCGCCCAACTGGCCGGCCCATACGCCGAACTGGTGGCCGGAATAGACCGCTGCCAGCGGCTGTGAGCGCGGGAGCGTCTGGTTGCCGGCGAATGCCTGGATGAAGTCCTCCTGCGTGAATTCTGCCGGGTCAAGGCTGATCAATGCGGCTGCGGACGTGCTGGCTCCGACCAGATAAGGGGCGGGTACCGGAGTCGGCTGCAGGCGTGTATAGAACGCCGACGGCAGCGTTGCAAATGAGTTCTCGAACGGTAGCATGTCTGCGCGCTGGCGCAGGATGCCGGGTTCCGGGGCATTCATGTGATTCCTTGTTGTGTTGACAGTGTTGCTGGGGCGATGAGAGCCAACGTACCCTCTATTTTGACAGAGAAGAAGGGGCGCCAATGCGACGCTATTTGGGACAGTCCATGCGCAACGGGACGCCTCTTGTCTTATAGGAATCAGTGATATCATCCCGATACCTTACTACGCCGCCAATGACAGTAGGACGCTGTTGCTGACAATGGAGTCGCATCATGAGTGTTCGCCAAACGCTGCTTTTCTGCACACTTTCGTTACTCGCTACGTTCTGTCCAGCGCAGAATCATGATACGCAGACACTGACGATTGGCGTATCGGGGCCCTTTTCCGGCGGTTCCGCCCCAATGGGCGAGAGCATGCGCAACGGAATACGTCTTGCTGTCGAAGAAATCAATGAGATTGGCGGCATCAATGGAAAAAAGATCGAATTGATCGAGCGCGATGATGAGGCCGACAACAGTATTGGCGCAAAAATCGCGCAAGCGTTCACGCAAGACAGGGTCGTCGCCGCTATCGGCATTGTTAATACGGGCGTTGGGCTGGCATCGATCGATGCATATCAAAAAGCAAAAATTCCTCTGCTGATCGCCGTGTCGACCGGCACCTCGCTCACCAGGAAATACGCGCCGCCGGCAGCACCTGAAAACTACATCTTCCGCATCTCGCCGACACTCGACCTGGAAGCAAAGGTATTGGTTGCCGATCTGAAACGGAAAACACTGAACCGTATCGCGATTCTGGCCGACACCACCGCTTATGGCGATGCCGGACTCAAGGCACTTGAGGAGCAGGGCAGAATGGCCGGTATCGAGATCACCTCGGAACAGCGTTTCAACATTGGCGATCGCGATATGAGTTCGCAATTGCGTCATGCCAAGGCGAGCGGTGCGCACACGCTGGTGGTGTGGGGCATCGGTCCCGAACTCGCGGCGATTGCCAAGAACAAGGATGCGATGGGCTGGAAAGTGCCAATGTCAGGCAGCTGGACGTTTTCGATGCGTAATTTCATTGACGGAGCCGGCAGGGCCGGCGAGGGAGTGCTGATGCCGCAAACCTTCATCCAGGATATCGGGTCGACCAGCAAGAACAGCTTTTTGCTGGCATACAAGCGGAGATTCAATACCGACCGGATTCCATCGCCAATGAGCGCAGCTCAGGGATACGATGGCATGCATCTGTTGTGCCTTGCGATACGCCAGGCAAATTCCACCGACGGGACGAAAATCAAGGAGGCGCTGGAGACCTTGAAAAGTCGCTATCAGGGAGTGATTACCAGCTACAGCAAGCCGTTTTCAAAAGAAGATCATGACGCGATCACGCAAAACATGCTGGTGATGGGGGTGGTGAAAGCCGGGAGGATCGATTATGCGTATGCCGAGGACGAAAGGCGCAGTGCGCTACTGCGCATGAAAGCGCATTGAAAAAACTTTCAATGAAAAATCCCGGCTTCGTGCCGGGATTTTTTTTACCAGTAGTTTTCCGTCACAAATTGGCCGGGCAGTACACGGCGGCAAGGGCGCATTCCGCGCTGGTGCAGGATGCGGCGCGTGTCTTCGATCATATCCGGATTGCCGCACAGCATGATGCGCGAGGACTCTGCAGCAAGCGGGATGCCAACTGCCCGTTCGAGTTCGCCCGTTTCCAGGAGAGTCGTGATCCGCCCGCTAAGGAGGGTTGCATCCTCGGTTGCTTCGCGTGTCGCAGTTCGAACGATTTTTAATTGAGCAGTTGTTGCAACCGGCTGCTTTTTCGCCAGTTGCAACAACTGCTCTTGATAGGCAAATTCGTTCGCATGACGCACGCAATGCACCAGGATCAATTTGTCGAATTTCTGCCATGCATGAGGATCGCGCAGGATGGAAATGAAAGGACCGATCCCGGTGCCGGTTGCCAGCATCCACAGTTCCTCGCCATCCTCAAAACGGTTGACCGTCATGAAGCCGTAGGGCTGTTTTTCAATCAGGATGGCGGCGCCGGGTTTGAGTTCTTTCACTAGTGAAGTAAACCGGCCGCCTGGCACCAGAATGCCGTAAAACTCCAGGCTGTCCTCATGCGGTGCGGATACCATCGAATAGGCACGCCAGATCACGTCGTGCTCGCCGGGCAGGCCAAGCCGCGCATATTGCCCTGCGGCGAAGGAATAGCCGGGCGGCTTGGTG
>DASVLY010000262.1:0-3137 GCA_036384635.1 Noviherbaspirillum sp.
TGGCTGTTCCTCAAAATGCTCGAAAAAGGCATCGCCTACCGCAAGACGCAGATCGTCAACTGGGACCCGGTGGACCAGACCGTGCTCGCCAACGAACAGGTGATCGATGGCCGCGGCTGGCGCACCGGCGCGCTGGTCGAAAAACGCGAGATCCCGGGCTACTACCTGAAGATTACCGATTACGCCGAGGAATTGCTCGATTGCGTCGTCAACAAGCTGCCCGGCTGGCCGGAACGCGTGCGCCTGATGCAGGAGAACTGGATCGGCAAGAGCGAGGGCGTGCGCTTCGCTTTTCCATATGACTTGACCGCCCCGGTCAACCGTTCTCACCTTCCCCTTCAAGGGGAAGGCCGGGATGGGGATGGGTTACCACTGCAAGGAAAATTGTGGGTCTTCACCACGCGCGCCGACACCATCATGGGCGTGACCTTCTGCGCGGTCGCACCCGAGCATCCGCTGGCCATGCATGCGGCCGCATCGAATCCAAAACTGGCCGCGTTCATCGAGGAGTGCAAGAAAGGCGGCACAACCGAAGCCGAACTCGCACTGCGCGAGAAGGAAGGCATGCCGACGGGCCTGTTCGTCACGCATCCGCTGACCGGCGAAAAAGTCGAAGTCTGGGTCGGCAACTATGTGTTGATGAGTTACGGCGACGGCGCCGTGATGGGCGTGCCGGCGCATGACGAACGCGACTTTGCATTTGCGAAGAAGTACAACCTCCCGATCAAGCAGGTGATCGCGGTCGAAGGCGAGACGTATTCGACCGATGCATGGCAGGAATGGTACGGCGACAAGCAGCGCGGCGTGACGATCGATTCCGGCCCCTACAACGGTCTCAACTACAAGGCAGCCGTCGACAAGATTGCCGCCGACCTTGCCGCCCAAGGCATCGGCGAAAAGAAGACCACCTGGCGCCTGCGCGACTGGGGCATTTCCCGCCAGCGCTACTGGGGCACGCCGATCCCCATCATCCATTGCGACGATTGCGGCCCCGTGCCTGTGCCCGAACAGGATTTGCCGGTCGTGCTGCCGCAGGATTGCGTGTCGGACGGCAGCTGCAATCCGCTCAACAAGCGCGAGGATTTTCTCAAGGTCGACTGCCCGTGCTGCGGCAAGCCGGCGCGCCGCGAAACCGACACGATGGATACCTTCGTCGATTCGTCGTGGTATTTCATGCGCTATTGCGACCCGACCAACAACGAAAAGATGGTGGACGGCGGCACCGATTACTGGATGCCGATGGACCAGTACATCGGCGGCATCGAGCATGCGATTCTGCACCTGTTGTACGCGCGCTTCTGGACCAAGGTCATGCGCGATCTCGGCCTGGTGAAGATCGACGAACCCTTCGTCAACCTGCTCACGCAAGGCATGGTGCTGAAAGGCGCGTTCTTCCACAAGCCGGCCGACGCCGGCAAGAACTACTACTGGGAACATGAAGTCGACGTCATCACGAACGAGCACGGACAGATTATCGGCGGCAAGCTGAAGAAGGACGGCACGCCGCTCGAATACGAGATGACGACGATGTCGAAGTCGAAGAACAACGGCGTCGACCCGCAGGAACTGATCGACCAGTACGGCGCCGATACCGCGCGATTGTTCGTGATGTTCGCATCGCCGCCGGAACAGACGCTGGAGTGGAACGATGCCGGCGTCGAGGGCGCGCACCGCTTCCTGCGCCGCGTGTGGTCCTATGCGCATGCGCAGTCCTCGCGCATCGCCTCCGCAATGGAAACCCATCCCCATCCCGGCCTTCCCCTTGAAGGGGAAGGTGAGAAATGGGCGCAAGCGCCGGAATCGGTAAAAACCCTGCGCCGCGAAGTGCACAAGATCCTGCAGCAGGCCGAGCATGACTACAAGCGCCTGCAGTACAACACCGTCGTGTCCGCCTGCATGAAGATGCTCAACACGATGGAGGATGCGAAGCTCGACGATTCCGCCGCGTCGAATGCCGTTATCGCCGAAGCGGTATCGGTCTTCCTGCGCCTGCTGAACCCGGTCGCGCCGCACATCACGCATGTGCTGTGGGCCGAACTCGGCTTCGCAAAAGCGCATGGCGACATCCTCGATGCGCCGTGGCCGCAAGTCGACCCGGCTGCGCTGGAGCAGTCCGAGATCGAACTGGTGGTGCAGGTCAACGGCAAGCTGCGCGGCAGCGTGAAGGTACCGAAGAATGCCGACAAGGCGGCGATCGAAGCCGCCGCGCTGGCGAACGAGAACGTGAAGAAATTTGTCGAAGGCACGCCGAAGAAAGTGATCGTGGTGCCGGGCAAACTGGTCAACATCGTTGCCTGACCAAGCAGGAGATGCCGATGAAACGACGCGCCGCCCTCACCGCTTTGCTCACGACCGCCATGCTGTCCGCATGCGGCTTTCAGTTGCGCGGGTCGAACGGCCAGGGAGAAATTCCGTTCAAGACCATCTATATCAGTGGCATCGGCGAATCGTCGCCGCTCGGCGTCGAATTGCGGCGCTACCTGCGCGCAGGCGGAGATACGCGGGTCGTGAGCGATCCCAAGGCAGCCGATGCGACTATCCAGGTGCTGTCCGAATCACGCGACAAAAGCATTCTGTCGTTGAACAGCCAGGGCCGCATCCGCGAATACTCGCTGTTCTACAAGCTGCGCTTCCGTGTGACGGACAACCAGGGCGAGGAACTGCTGACGCCGACCGAAATCGCGCTCAAGCGCGACATCAGCTTCAACGAATCGCAGGCCATTGCCAAGGAAAAGGAAGAAGATCTGCTGTACCGCGACATGCAGTCCGACCTGGTGCAGCAGATTCTGAGGCGGCTGGCCGCGCTCAAGACAGCCTGACGGGGATAGCGCATGCAACTGCGGTTCGACGCTCTCGATGCGCATCTGGCGAAATCGCTCGCGCCGCTGTATGTGATTACCAGCGACGAGCATCTGCTTGCGCTGGAAGCGGCGGACAAGATTCGCAAGACGGCGCGCGCGCAGGGATGTTCCGAGCGCGAAGTACTGGTTGTCGAACGCAGCTTCAAATGGGGCGAATTGCTCGCCGCAAACCAGTCGCAATCGTTGTTCGGCGACCGCAAGCTGATCGAGTTGCGCATTCGGACCGGCAAGCCGGGCAAGGATGGCGGACAGGCGCTGCAGAATTACGTAGCGGCG
>DASVLY010000263.1:0-2445 GCA_036384635.1 Noviherbaspirillum sp.
GGGAATTCGCGCTAACCCGTACGTTCAAGGGCCATGCCGCTGACAAGAAAGCCAAGAAATAAGGTGCGATGATGGAAACTAAAGCTATTCTCCGTGGCGCACGCCTGTCGGAACAAAAGGGCCGTCTGGTGGCGGACCTGATCCGAGGCAAAAAAGTCGACCAAGCGTTGAACATCCTGGCTTTCAGCCCGAAAAAAGGTGCGGTCCTCATCAAGCAGGTGCTGGAGTCCGCGATCGCGAACGCCGAGCACAACGATGGCGTGGATATCGACGAACTGAAGGTCAAGACGATTTACGTCGAAAAAGGTACGGTCATGAAGCGCTTCATCGCGCGTGCTAAAGGCCGTGGTGATCGCATCTCGAAGCAAACCTGTCACATCTACGTGACTGTCGGTAACTAAGGAGTCACGATGGGACAGAAAATTCATCCGACCGGTTTCCGTTTAGCAGTGACGCGTAACTGGGGTTCTCGTTGGTACGCTGGCAATAGTAACTTTGCCACGATGCTCAATGAAGACCTTGACGTTCGCGCCTACCTGAAGAAGAAACTGAAGAACGCCTCCGTTGGTCGCATCCTGATCGAGCGTCCGGCGAAGAACGCACGCATCACGATTTTCAGCTCCCGCCCGGGTGTTGTGATTGGCAAGAAGGGCGAGGACATCGAAGTGCTGAAGTCCGACCTGACCAAGCTGATGGGCGTGCCGGTTCACGTTAATATCGAAGAAATCCGCAAGCCGGAAATCGATGCACAGCTGATCGCCGACTCGATCGCGCAGCAGCTCGAAAAGCGCATTATGTTCCGCCGCGCGATGAAGCGCGCGATGCAGAATGCGATGCGTCTGGGTGCGCAAGGCATCAAGATCATGTCGTCCGGTCGTCTGAACGGCATCGAAATCGCTCGTACTGAGTGGTATCGTGAAGGCCGTGTGCCCCTGCACACGTTGCGTGCGGACATCGACTACGGTTTCGGCGAAGCGGAAACGACCTACGGCATCATCGGTATCAAGGTGTGGGTCTATCGTGGCGATCGTCTGGCCAGCGGCGAAGCGCCGACCATCGAAACGCCGGCTGAAGAGGATAAGAAGCGTCGCGGTCCGCGTCGGGATGACGGCAAACCATCCGGTCGGCCGCGTGCCAAGAAGGCTGAAGGTTCCGAAGGAGCCTCGACTACTTCGGCCGCTAAGCGCGTTCGTGCCCCGAAGAAGGCAGACGGCGCTGCACCGGCTGAGAAAGCAGGAGAATAACCATGCTGCAACCAGCACGCAGAAAATATCGCAAAGAGCAAAAAGGCCGCAACAAGGGCATTTCGCATGAGCGCGGCACCGCGGTGTCGTTCGGCGAATTCGGCCTGAAGGCGGTTGGTCGCGGCCGTATCACGGCTCGCCAGATTGAAGCGGCGCGTCGTGCGATGACGCGTCACATCAAGCGCGGCGGCCGTATCTGGATCCGCATTTTCCCGGACAAGCCGATTTCCCAGAAGCCTGCTGAAGTGCGTATGGGTAACGGTAAGGGCAACCCGGAGTATTACGTGGCCGAAATCCAGCCGGGTAAGGTGCTGTACGAGATGGACGGCGTTGACGAAGCGCTGGCACGCGAGGCGTTCCGCCTAGCTGCTGCCAAGCTGCCGCTGGCAACGACTTTCGTTCTTCGTCAAGTCGGCCAATAACAGGAGTGAACCATGAAAGCATCTGAACTCCGCGGCAAGGATCAGGCGGCCCTGCAGAAAGAGCTCAACGAGTTGCTCAAGGGGCAATTCGGCCTGCGTATGCAAATTGCAACGCAGCAACTGAACAACACCGCACAACTCAAGAAGGTGCGCCGCGATATTGCGCGCGTGAAAACGGTCATGAATCAGAAGGACGCCAAGTGATGAACGATCAAGTGAAACAGGCGCTCAAGCGCACGCTGATTGGTAAGGTGGTCTCTGACAAGATGGACAAGACCGTGACCGTTTTGGTTGAGCGTCGTGTTAAGCACCCACTGTACGGTAAGATTGTTGTGCGTTCGAACAAGTACCACGCGCACGACGAGTCGAACCAGGCGAAGGAAGGCGATACCGTCGAAATCCAGGAAGGTCGTCCGATCTCCAAGACGAAGGCATGGTCTGTGACCCGCGTGGTCCAGGTTGCGCAAATCGTTTAAATAGTTGTTGCAAGCCCGGTATTTTGATGTAATAATACCGGGCTTGGTTCTCGCAAGGGTTTTTTTGGGGATCTTGTTGCGGTACCCTGCAGTTCGAAATCGCAGTTGGCCGTAGTTGATTGGTGCTGGCCACATAGTTGCTGCGTAGTTTTTGTAACCGTCCACCTCATCGGCGCGGCTTTCTCTGAAGTCTGCTGACAGGACCAAGACTGACCGCAAAGCCCGCGTGGGCGGTTGAGCGGATTAAGTTGGGAAAGAAAATACTATGATTCAAACTGAAAGCCGGCTCGAAGTGGCCGACAA
>DASVLY010000264.1:0-3819 GCA_036384635.1 Noviherbaspirillum sp.
GGGCAATGATGGAAATGCCGTGCTGAGCCGCCTCGATCAACGGGAGGCCGAAACCTTCCCCGTATGAGCCGGCGACCAGGCACGAACATGCGGCATAGATTTTCTCCAGATATTCATCGCTGATACCCTCCAGCAAAAAGAGGCGTCGCCCGAACTCCCTATGCCCCTTGATCCGCGAGACCAGATCTCCGATCAACCATCCTTGCTTACCCACCAGGACAAGGTTGACATCGCGCTCTTGCCAAAGCTGCTCGAACGCCTCCAGGACCTGAGCATGGCCCTTGCGCGGCTCGAGCGTCCCGACCATCAGGAAGGACGGCGACTTTTCAAGCTTCGCGAGCACACCCCTGGCATCGGCAGGCAGCCCTGTCGATGCGATGGAATTCTGAATATCCGCACCCAAGTGGAACCAGTCAATCTCGAAGCGCGACATGCGCTCAGGTGCATGCTGAGTCATCCACCGGGCAAGGTCTCCCGCCACAGCCTCCGAAATGCAGAAGGCGCCGTCGCTCTCCGCAACGACGTCCAGCCACTTGCTGAAATTCTCTGCGACGCCGGGCCCGAAATACTGGGGAAGGAAAATACACAGCAGGTCATACACGACGAACTTGACCTGCACGCCCTGAAACCGGAGCTTCTGGTAAAACGACCGCTGCGCAGGCACGAGTTCCGGCGCCAGATCCAAGCCGAGGAACACATCCCCCGGACCGTAGTCGATAGGCGCGTCATGCAGCCACGCGTCCTCGAAACCCATCATCTGCGCCGTGAAACGCCGGGCGTACATATACGACTGCGCGGCCGTCGCATAAACCGGTTCTACCCTGAAGCCGGCGGGAGGCCGCTCCAGCCATTCCTTGATCAGGCTCCGCACCACGCGCTGGATGCCGCTCTTCGCATCCTGCTGGACCAGTTCTGAAATATCCACCAGAAGCTGCCGCTTGCCGTTGCGCGGCACAACGTTCCGGGCCATGGCCACCGCGGTCTGTTGCAACTGATTGTCGTCGGCCACCCCAGCCTGGCTGGCGATGGCGCGCGCAAGTATACCGGGATGAGACACCCCCGCAACATGGAAGCGCTCGATCGCATCTCGATATTGCTGCGCGCACTGCTTCGGCGCGTGACGACTCAGAATGAGTTGCCTTGCGGCATGCCCCAAATTCGTACGCAATACAGTATCGGTGCGCAAGCTCTCGAGCGCCTCGGCAAGTTGCTGATCGGTGAATTCATCGGGCAATTTCCAGACCGCGCCATCGTCGAGGTCAGCCATGCTGCCATTGGCGTTGACGATGACGGCCTTGCCGTAATTCATGCAATCCAGCACGGTTCCGGACGTTTCCCCTCTCGACAGGGTCCGCAACTGCACGCCGACATCGGCGGCCGCCAGATACTGGCGGAAGACCGAGGTATCGGCCCAGCCGGTAATCCGGGCATTGGCATTCGGGCCGAGCTCACGGATCATGCGAGACACGTCCTGCCCGTATTGCCCCGGATGATTCTCGCCGACAAACACCAAGTGACACGTCGAGTCTTTCCCCAGCGCCGAAGCAGCCCAGGCCTTCAACAGCCGAAGGTTCAGCTTCATTGGCCCCAGCAACCCGAACGCGCAGACCAGATAGTCTTTTTCGCCGATGCCGAGTGCCGCACGTGCACTCGCCTTGTCAAGGTCGACATCGCTGACGCGCAGATGCGGAATCTCGATCCAGTCGTCAACGTCGCCGCCATACCATCGCTTGGCCTGGCGCTTTGAATTCTCGGCGTGGACGATCAGACCCAGGCTCTTCTGAATCACCTCCAAGCTACATGGATACTTCCAGACGATCTCCGCGGGATCGACATTGCGATAGCGCTCGGCCAAACCGGCATAACCATGGTTCTCGTACAAGGCCTGCGACCAGCAACCCGGCATCCAGCCTCGACTTTCCATCTCTGCAACGATGCCAGACAGGAAAAAATCGTGCAGCACGACCACGCCGGGAACGACGTCCAGCAGCGGAAACATGTAGCGATGGAATGACGAATTGCCGAAGTGGTAGACCACGCGGTCATATAGGCCGGCGTTTTCCATGAACCACTGAGGAGACCGCACCGCCACGCCGTCGAAGCGCGGATTCCCCGCGGTATCCGGATCGACGATGACATCGATGTCGTAGAAATGCGCGAGCTCGGGCAACAACTCGGCGCTGTAGTCGGCGATCCCGGTGCGAGCGGGCGGTAGCGGAGAAACATAGGCTAGCTTCGGGCGCCGAGACTCACGATGAGACGCAGGTTGCTTGCCTTGAGCATGCCACTGCTCCATCGCCGTAATAGTACGGCGTGCGCTTTCATCCCATGAAAACCTGCCCGACTGTTCCTTCCCATGCCGAATCAGCGCTTCGCGGAACGACGCATCGCTCAGCCCACGCTGGATCGCGTCGGCAATGGCCTCGTCGGAATGCGGATCGAACAGCGCTTCGTCCCAGCCGATGACTTCCGGCAAGCTGGACGTATTGGCGCCAATGACGGGTGCCCCGCAGCGCATCGCCTCCAGTGCCGGTAATCCGAAGCCTTCGTGCCATGACGGAAAGACGAACAGCTCACAGAGGTTGTAGAAAAACAGCAGATCCTCGTCCGGAACGAATCCGGTCAGCACGACCTCGCCTTCACTCAGGCCGTGTTGCTGCGCGAGGCGTTCGAGTGCCTGCCGATTCGCAGGCTGCACCGAACACACAATCGCCAGCTGGTGAGTGCGTCGCACTGCCTCGGGCAGAAGCGCATAGGCCCGGATCAAGCCCTCTACGTTCTTACGGTGATCGATGCCGCCCGTGTAGAGGACAAACGGCCTGACCAGCCCGTACTGCTTGCGCAGCGCCGCCTCCCGCTCCGGGGAAACATCGATGGACTGGAATTCATCGTCTGCATCGGTGCCGATATTGACTGACCACTCCGCGGGCAGCCCCAGATGGGTAATACCTTCCTGACGCGACGACTCCGAAATACCCAGCCACAAATCAGCGCGGCGCAAATGCTCGACCTTCTCCAGATACCAGGACTTGATGACCGGATTTGCCAGATAAGGATCGGGATTGATGTACGGAATCAGGTCGTACAGCGTGACCGCGATCGGAACGTCGTGCTGCAGGCGATGTACGCTGGTTACCGCATCGTCGCCAAGTCCTTCGAACAGGCTCGTGACGTAGATGAAGTCCGGCTTCAATGAGCTCAGAAAGGACTCGAATCCCAGTTCCGCCGCATGCCGTCGCCAGTCGTTGGATTTTTCAACATGTGCAACGGGCCCCGCGGCATGCCAGACGCGAATATTTTCAGGCGGGAGCAAGTCCGAGAAAGCCTCTCGAATGATTTCGATGGTTTCCGGGAAAAAGCTGCTCAAAGCAAGAACAATCTCATGCTCCCCGCGATTGCGTACCAATCCTTTTGCGATCGCCTGGGTATAGCGGCCTATGCCTCGATTGCGCGACCCCGTACTCTGTGCGCCCTGCATATCGACGACGATCCGCATCAGGCCTTCTCCTTCTGCTTGTGACTCTTTGTTACACTAACCAATGCAGCATGGATTTGTTGCGCACGCGGGCTCAAACTCTCCGACGGCACATCCGACCGGCGAGGATATGAGCGCACGGCGCCGGAAACGACGGGAATCAATCGTTGCTTGAGGCCCGGAACACGATCAAGTGCCGATACGGCGAGCCGCCTGAACCACGGGTGCTTCTCCCCGAACTGAGCCGTGCGCTGAATCAGGCGTTTAAGTCCGGCCTTGCAAACAGATTTCCCATGCCCTTTCAGCACCAGTCCCACGATCCGAACCGGTCGCGTGATTCGCCA
>DASVLY010000265.1:0-4853 GCA_036384635.1 Noviherbaspirillum sp.
GCGCCTCCTTCGCCGCCGGCACATGAGTACGAAACACCAGCGCGGCATTCAACAGCAGGAAGCCATGCCGCGTCAGGTTCGCTTGCAGTTCGGTCAGCGTTTGAATGAACGGCGAACCGATTACACGCGCAGTCAGCGAGATGCGGGCAAGCGCATCACCCGACGTACTGTCCACCGTGAGCAAGCCATCTGCCACCAGCAGCATCTTCATGAAATTACGCAAGGAGGTTGCGCGGTTGACCTGCTTCGACAACCCCTTTTCCGACCACAGCAACTCGACCGCGCCATCCATGAAACACACACCGGTCGCGCTTTGCTCACGCGGATAAGGCCCCTCCCCCACCAGCACATAGCGCACCTTGTCCAGCGGCTGCGCGAATGCGGCGAACATGCGACCCTCAGTCGGCAGATAGCTGTCGGCGGCAAGCGCGGGAAGATAAGCCGGATCGTTTTCGGCGACTGCCTCCAGCCCCCGTATCAAAACCGGACGCCAGGATGCGTGCGCGAGAGCGAACGCCTCTTCGATTACTGCCGGAATAAGCTTGGACATGGCGTGCTATTTCCCGAGCAGAGGTACGACATTGTCCGCGCCCGGCGCTCCGAACAGTTGCTCTTTCAGCAGATGCAATTGATCGCGCACTTGTGCCGCCTTTTCGAATTCCAGGTTCTTTGAATGTTCGAGCATCAGCTTTTCCAGGCGTTTGATTTCCTTGCTCGCCTGCTTTTCGGTCATCGTTTCGTACTTGGCATGTTCCTGCGCAGCCTGCAGCTCCAGGCGCGCCTCCTGCGGGTGATACACGCCGTCGATCAGTTCGCGGATCTCCTTCTTGATCCCCTGCGGCGTGATGTTGTTCGCCTTATTGAACGCAATCTGCTTGTTGCGGCGACGCTCGGTTTCGTCGATCGCGCGGCGCATCGAATCGGTCACCCTGTCTCCGTACAGGATTGCTGTGCCATTCAGGTTGCGCGCGGCGCGGCCGATGGTCTGGATCAGGCTGCGCTCGGAACGCAGGAATCCCTCCTTGTCGGCGTCCAGAATCGCGACTAACGACACCTCCGGGATATCCAGCCCTTCGCGCAGCAGGTTGATCCCGACCAGCACATCGAAAGTACCGAGCCGCAAATCGCGGATGATTTCGACCCGTTCGACGGTGTCGATATCGCTGTGCAGATAGCGCACCTTCACGCCGTTATCGCTGAGGAATTCGGTCAGTTGTTCGGCCATGCGCTTGGTTAGCGTGGTCACCAGCACGCGCTCGTTCTTTTTCACTCGCTCGGCGATCTCGGACATCAGGTCATCCACCTGCGTGCTGGCCGGACGCACCGAAATCAGCGGATCGACCAGCCCGGTCGGACGCACCACCTGCTCTACCACCTGTCCGGCATGCTTCTTCTCGTATTCGGCGGGCGTCGCCGAAACGAACACCGTCTGCCGCATCTTGGCTTCGAACTCCTCGAATTTCAGCGGACGGTTATCGAGTGCCGACGGCAGGCGAAAACCGTAATCGACCAGGTTGGTCTTGCGCGCGCGATCGCCGTTGTACATGCCGTTCAACTGACCCAGCAACACGTGCGACTCATCGAGGAACATTAGCGCATCCCGCGGCAGGTAATCGACCAGCGTCGGCGGCGGCTCGCCCGGCCTGGCGCCGGAAAGATGCCGCGAATAGTTTTCGATACCCTTGGTGAAGCCGATTTCCTGCATCATTTCCAGATCGAAGCGGGTGCGCTGTTCCAACCGCTGCTCCTCGACCAGCTTGCTCTCCTTGCGGAACCATTCGAGACGCTCGAGCAATTCCTCCTTGATGGTTTCAATCGCGCGCAGTACGGTCGAACGCGGCGTCACGTAATGCGAACCCGGATAAATCGTAAAGCGCGGGATCTTTTGCCGCACGCGGCCGGTCAGTGGATCGAACAGTTGCAGGCTGTCGATCTCGTCATCGAAAGTTTCGATGCGCAGCGCCAGTTCCGCATGCTCGGCCGGGAATACATCGATCATGTCTCCCCGCACACGGAAGGTGCCGCGGCCGAAGTCCACCTCGTTGCGCGTGTACTGCATCTGGATCAGGCGCGCAATCACATCGCGCTGGCTGACCTTGTCCTTGCTGCGCAAGGTCAGGATCATCTGGTGGTACTCGTTCGGATTACCGATACCGTAGATCGCCGACACGGTAGCCACGATCACCACGTCGCGCCGCTCCATCAGCGACTTGGTGCACGACAGACGCATCTGCTCGATATGTTCATTGATCGACGAATCTTTCTCGATGAACAAGTCGCGCTGCGGCACATAAGCTTCCGGCTGGTAGTAGTCGTAATAGCTGACGAAATACTCGACCGCGTTGTGCGGGAAGAATTCGCGGAACTCGCTGTACAGTTGCGCCGCCAGCGTCTTGTTCGGCGCGAACACGATCGCCGGCCGGCCCAGGCGCGCGATCACGTTCGCCATCGTGTACGTCTTGCCGGAGCCGGTTACGCCCAGCAGCGTCTGATACGACAGGCCGTCCTCGATGCCTTCAACCAGCTTCGCAATCGCGCCCGGCTGATCGCCTGCGGGTGGAAAGGGTTGATAAAGACGAAACGGGGAATCGGGAAAGGTCACGATTTTCGATTCGTCGATCACACTATTCACGGGGGACAGTTCAGCCATGTTGATGTTCTGTATGTATGGAGATGGGATACATAAATTGCGTAACGTCCCCGTTCGACCTTTGGTAAAATCACAGGTTGCACATTTGTGTCATATTTTCAATATGACACTGACAACAACCCGGCTGCCACAAGCGGGAAAGCAACACGCTTCGACAGCCAACTTTTCATGTTATCACGATGAGCCAATCCCATTCTGCCTCCCTTTTCAGCGCCATCGAAATGGCGCCGCGCGATCCGATTCTCGGCATTACCGAAGCCTTCAACGCCGACCAGAACCCGAACAAGGTCAATCTCGGCGTCGGTGTTTATTACGACGACAACGGCAAGGTGCCGCTGCTGGAATGCGTGCGCAAGGCTGAAGCGCAGTTGATGGAAAAAGCTGCGCCGCGCACCTACCTGCCGATCGAAGGTCTGGCAGCGTACGACAAGGCGGTGCAAGAACTGGTATTCGGCGCCGACAGTCCGGTGATCCAGGAAAAGCGTGCAGTCACGGTGCAGGCGCTGGGCGGTACCGGCGCGCTGAAAATCGGCGCCGATTTCCTGAAGCGTTTCTCTCCGAATGCGCAAGTCTTCATCAGCGATCCGAGCTGGGAAAACCACCGTGCGCTGTTCGAATCCGCTGGTTTCGTCGTCAACAACTACCCCTACTATGACGCGGCAACCCGCGGCGTGAATTTCAGCGGCATGCTGAACGCATTGAAGACCATGCCGGCCGGCTCCGTCGTCGTGCTGCATGCGTGCTGCCACAACCCGACCGGTGCTGACCTCACCACGGACCAATGGACCGACGTAATCCAGATCGTCAAGGAGCGCGGTCTGATTCCCTTCCTCGACATGGCCTACCAGGGTTTTGGCGACGGCATCGCCGAAGACGGCAATGTGGTGCGCCGTTTCGCGCAGGCTGGCGGTCCGCTGTTCGTGTCGAATTCGTTCTCGAAATCGTTCTCGCTGTACGGCGAGCGCGTCGGCGCGTTGAGCATCGCTGCCGCCAGCGCGGAAGAAGCGTCGCGCGTGCTGTCGCAGTTGAAGCGCGTGGTGCGCACCAACTATTCCAATCCGCCGATCCACGGCAGCCAGGTGGTTGCAACCGTGCTGGCCACGCCCGAACTGCGCAAACTGTGGGAAGAAGAACTTGCCGGCATGCGCGTGCGTATCCGTGAAATGCGCAGCGCCATGGTGCAGAAGCTGAAGGACAAGGCCGCCGGCCACAACTTCGACTTTGTGATCAAGCAGCGCGGCATGTTCTCCTACTCCGGCCTGACCAAGGAACAAGTGGGTCGCCTGCGCGACGAGTTCTCGATCTATGCAGTCGATACCGGTCGTATCTGCGTTGCTGCGCTGAACTCGCGCAACATCGACAATATCGTTGATGCTATCGCCAAGGTACTCTGACCGGCTGATGCGAGTGAGCCTTGATTGCTCACTCGCAAAAAAATTATAAAAATCCTGCGCAAAGTTTTGACAGAAACAGGAAAATCGGCAATAATACTGTCTCTTACTTCTGCTGTTCCCTGATAGCTCAGTCGGTAGAGCGACGGACTGTTAATCCGCAGGTCCCTGGTTCGAGTCCAGGTCGGGGAGCCAAAAAATTCAAAAGGCTTACGAGTGATCGTAAGCCTTTTTTATTTTGCTCTGTAAATTCACGGACAATCGGCGGATCAATGGCTTGGAAGACAACGGCACGCTTACCACATCGGGTGTGACGTATCGAGCGCGCTACTCAAGCAGCTGACCAACGCGCATGAATGAACCACATAGAAATCAGAAATCAAGGCCTCAGCCAATGGCGGCCAAGAAGTTCCATTTTGGAACCTGCGTGCCCTTCTATTTATCCAGCAACCTGACAAACACATCCGCCGGTACCGCTTCGCTGTAATAGAAGCCTTGGGCGGAAGGACAGCCGCGGGACATCAGAAAGGCGATCTGCTGCGAGGTTTCCACTCCTTCCGCCAGCACCTTCATGTGCAGGCTGTTGGCCATGGCAATGATGGCCGTGACCAGTGCAGTGGCGTTTTTGTCGCGGCCGATGTTACGCACGAACGATTGGTCGATCTTGAGCGCATGCACCGGGAAGCGCTGTAAATACGCCAGACTGGAATAGCCGGTTCCGAAGTCATCCACCGACAGTTGTATCCCCATGCCGCTGAGCCGGTTCAGGATCTCGACTGTATCGTCGCTCCTCTGCAGCAGGAGCCCTTCGG
>DASVLY010000266.1:0-2823 GCA_036384635.1 Noviherbaspirillum sp.
CTTATTCGGAAGCGGCGTTGGCGGAGTTGCAAAAAGCTGATGCCGGTATCGCCGTTACATCGGCAGCGCCTAGTGTAGCAAAAACTGAACCAGTCAAGCCGATAGACAAAGCGCCTGAGCTACCGCCCCCGGCGGTTCCTGACGACGAAAGCATTTCCTGGATCTGGCCCGCAGACGGTAAAGTGGTTGCAACCTTTGGTGAAGGCAAGAAGGGAATCGATATTGCTGGCAAGATCGGGCAGCCGGTGCTGGCGGCGGGGGCAGGGAAGGTGCTCTATGCCGGCAGTGGTATTCGCGGTTATGGTAATTTGGTCATTGTCAAGCATTCGAACAACTTGCTGTCGGCTTATGCGCATAACAAAACCATCTTCGTAAAAGAGGATCAAACTGTCAGCAAAGGCCAAAAAATTGCAGAAATGGGCAATTCGGATAGTGATGCCGTCAAACTGCACTTCGAGATTCGCCAACAGGGAAAACCAGTCGATCCGTCGAAATTTCTTCCAAGCCGCTAATTTTAGGTACTGATGACCCGAATTCCACACGATCCGCAGGATGATGACGCTGCGTCAGACGATATGTCAGACGACATGACGCTCAATGCTTCCGATGAGGCTGAAACTGTCCTGCTTGGTGAAGGCGATGCGCGCGTGGATGAGGCTGTCGCGGCGGTGGTCGATCCGGTCGATGAACTGAAGACCGTGCTTGCGGCCGAATTGTCGACCGACACCACGCAGCATTATCTGAACCAGATCGGCGCGCGTCCGTTGCTGACGGTGCAGGAAGAAATTCATTACGCGACGCTGGCCAAGCAGGGGAATTTTGAAGCGCGCCAAAAAATGATCGAGCATAACCTGCGGCTGGTGGTTTCGATCGCAAAGCATTACATCAACCGTGGCGTCGTGTTGCTCGACTTGATTGAAGAAGGCAACTTGGGACTCATGCGTGCGATCGACAAGTTTGAGCCCGAGCGCGGTTTTCGCTTTTCGACCTATGCGACTTGGTGGATTCGCCAGAGTATCGAGCGCGCAATCATGAACCAGGCGCGTACCGTGCGCCTGCCTGTGCATATGGTGCGTGAACTGAACCAGATCCTGCGTGCGAAATACCATCTCGAAGCGCAGCATCATGATGGCAAGGACGCGACTGCCGAAGACATTGCGCACCTGGTTGACCGTCCTGTGGAAGACGTGCAGGACATCCTCGCGTTGTCCGAACATGCAACCTCCCTCGATGCGCCGCTCGACAACGATCCTCAGGCCAGTTTGATGGATCTGCTGCCGGGCGATCTGGAGGATGGTCCTGATTCGCGCGCCGAGCATCATGAGATGACCATCCTGGTGCGCGACTGGCTCAAGAAGCTGCCGGACAAGCAGCGTGTCGTGATCATCCGCCGCTTCGGTCTTGATAACGACGACCCGGCCACTCTCGAAGAGTTGGCGGCGGAGATGAGTGTGACGCGCGAACGTGTGCGGCAGATTCAGCAGGAAGCGCTGGTCAAGTTAAAACGTGCCCTGACTGCACGCGGCGTCGGAAAGGATGCGTTGTTGTGATTCCTATTCTGGTGTTCGACATCGAGACTATTCCCGATGTGGCTGGCTTGCGCGCGCTGAATAATCATCCTGCCGACATGACCGATATGGAAGTTGCCGAAGCGGCGTTTGCTGCGCGCCGTGAAAAGAGCGGGGGCGACTTCCTGCAGCATCATCTGCACCGCGTGGCGGCGATCTCCTGCGTATTCCGCGATGATGAAGGTTTTCGCGTACGTTCACTGGGCAGCCTTGAGGATCAGGAACACAAACTGATCCACGATTTTTTCCGCATCATCGATAAGTACACGCCGCAACTGGTGTCCTGGAATGGAGGCGGTTTCGACTTGCCGGTCCTGCACTATCGGGCAATGATCAACGGTTTGACGGCGTCCCGCTACTGGGAAATGGGTGACGATGATCGCGACTTCAAATGGAACAATTATTTGAGCCGCTATCACACTCGTCATCTCGACCTGATGGATTTGCTGGCACTCTATACCGGGCGTGCCAATGCACCGCTGGACGACCTTGCGAAGCTGTGCGGTTTCCCGGGTAAGATGGGTGTCGACGGTTCTCAGGTCTGGACCTTGTTCCGGGAAGGACGTCTGAACGAAATTCGCAACTACTGCGAGACCGATGTGGTGAACACCTATCTGGTCTATTGCCGCTTTCAGTTGATGCGTGGTGCGATGACGCGCACCGCCTATGACGAAGAGGTTCAACTGGTCAGGTCTTCGCTGGCGGCGCTCGATGGCCAGCACTGGAAAGAATACCTGGCTGCGTGGCAGTCCGTATAATTCCGCACTCAGGTCTTTTCGGGTTGGAACCCGGTAAATTTATTTCACTATGCAGCACACCATCATTGAAATCGAGTCCCTCGACATGGAGGGCCGCGGCATCGGCCATTTGCAAAATGAAGATGGCACACAGGGCAAGGTTATCTTCGTTGAGGGGGCGTTACCGGGAGAACGGGTCAGCTTCCAATCTTTCCGTAGAAAACCGAAATGGGAAGCGGCGACGCTGACCGAACTGCACAGCGAATCTTCGCTGCGCGTTACGCCGAAATGCACCTACTTTGGCACCTGTGGCGGTTGTGCGATGCAGCATCTGGAGCCATTGGCACAAGTCTCGATCAAGCAGCGTGTGCTGGAGGATAACTTGTGGCATATCGGCAAAGTGCGCGCTGAAACTATGATGCGCCCGATTTACGGACCGACCTGGGGCTATCGCTACCGCGCAAGACTATCAGTGCGCAACGTGCAGAAAAAGGGCGGCGTGCTGGTCGGTTTCCACG
>DASVLY010000267.1:0-5856 GCA_036384635.1 Noviherbaspirillum sp.
GATGGATTTTCGAGGATGTCGGACACGGCCTGATTGTGATCGGCTTGTGGCCGCTGGCGCAGATCTACCCGCAAGGCTATCTGTTCGGCCATGGCCAACTGCTGCCTATCCTGTCCGACTGGATTTCGCAATGGCTGGAAACCCCGGTCGATCTCGCCGCGCTGCTGCGGCGCGACATCCTGCTCAGCGTGCAGGAATACTGGCTGGCCGAAACCATCATTACCGCCTGCGGCCTGACCGGCGCACTGCTGACCGCCTCTTGCCTGCTGAAGAAACAGGCACCGCGCACCGTGCTGCTGCTATTGTTGCTGGCATCGGCGCTCGCAGCCAAGGCACTGGCCAGCGCCCTGTTCTTCGCGCCGGAAAACGCTTTCGAGTGGCTCACGCCCGGCGCGAAAGGCGGCTTGCTGATCGGCGCGCTGATGCTGGCCGGGCTTGCCTACGCGCCGCACGTGGCCCAGCGTCGGGTGGCGGCATTCAGCCTGCTGGCGGCCTTTGTCACGGTCAACCTGGTGCCGGCCAACCCCTATTTCATTGCAACGCTGCAAGCCTGGACACAAGGGAAATTCCTGAATTTCAATGGCGCCGCGCACTTCCTGTCGCTGTTCTGGCCTTTCCTCGCGCTGTGGTTTTTATTGCATCCGGTGCACAGACTGAAAAGGAAATAACTCAGAACCTGTTCAGGGTCTCGCTCAACGGGCGTCAGCCGGGTTCGACCGGAGCGCAGGAAGCGGAGTGTACCCAAGTACATGAGGATTCCGGGCACCGTACGGACCCGGATCACGTCCGTTGAGCGAGACCCTGAACAGGTTCTCAGGTGTATCATTCCGCCTTTGGCATCCGGGGCACACCATGAGCGACAAGCAATACTATCAACACCATGTTTTTTTCTGCCTGAATCAACGCGATGAGGGCCGTCCCTGCTGTGCCGACAAGGGTGCTCAGGCGGCGCAGGAACATGCGAAAAAGCGCATCAAGCAAATGAACCTGAGCGGCCAGGGCAAGGTTCGCATCAACAAGGCCGGCTGCCTGGACCGCTGCGAGGAAGGCCCGGTGCTAGTGGTGTATCCGGAAGGAACCTGGTACACCTATGTTGACCAGCATGACATCGACGAGATCATCGATGCGCATCTGGCAGGTGGAAAAGTGGTTGAGCGCCTCAAGATTTAGCCGCCCGTTATTCTCGCGCCTTCACAACTTGAAACTCCAAGAAAAATGAACGCCAACACTCAACGCTTCTCCATCGCCGGTGCCGTCGGTGCGCTCGAATGCGCGCTCGACCTGCCCCAAACGGAACCGCGCGGCCTGGCCCTGGTCGCGCATCCGCACCCGCTCTTCGGCGGCACCATGGACAACAAGGTTACGCAAACATTGGCGCGCGCATTCGTCGCGCTCGGTTATGCAGCAGTACGCATGAATTTCCGCGGCGTCGGCAAATCCGAAGGCGAGCATGATGCCGGCCGCGGCGAAACCGACGACATGGCGCTGTTGCTCGCGCATATGCAGCGGCAGTATCCGCACCTGCCGGTCGCGCTCGGCGGTTTTTCTTTCGGCACCTTCGTGCAGGCACAATTGCAACAGCGCCTGATCGCCCAAGGCACGCCGGCGGAACGGCTGGTGCTGGTCGGCACCGCCGCCGGTAAATGGTCGATCCCGGACGTTCCCCCCAACACCATCCTGATCCACGGCGAACACGACGACACGATTCCCCTGTCGGCTGTGCTCGATTGGGCACGGCCGCAAGACTTGCCGGTGATCGTGATTCCAGGTGCCGATCACTTTTTTCACCGCAAGTTGCAACATATAAAGAATTTCGTGGTCGAAATGTGGCATCGCTGAACACGCGCGTAAAACGTGCGGACAGCGGCGCTATGAGCCCGCGCAGAAATAAATTGTGCAATTCCCGGCCATAGCCGGATGCGATGCAAGGCGCACAACGCAGCAGCGCGTCGGTCACAGCCTCCGAAATTGTGCAACTTATTCTGCCCGGGCTCTATAATTCGCAGCTTGTTTCCTCTTGCCATCCGTCGGGATTTCATTCTTTACACTCATGAAAAAATACCTTGCGGCTTTCGTCGCCACCGTTCTCTCGTTGTCAGTCGCATTTGCACAGTCGGTTCCCGCACCGGCCATCGACGCCAAGTCCTGGCTGTTGCTCGACGCCACCAGCGGCCAGGTACTGGCCGCGCATGAGCCGGATATGCGCATCGAGCCCGCTTCATTGGCCAAGCTGATGACCGCCTATCTTGCTTCGTCGGCGATCAAGGAAAAGCGGCTGAACCCGAATCAGATGGTCAACGTGTCGGTGCGGGCATGGAAAGTCGACAAAAGCAGTTCGAAAATGTTCATCGATCCTGCCACGCCAGTGAAGGTCAACGACCTGCTGTACGGCCTGATCATCCAGTCCGGCAACGACGCGGCGGTCGCGCTGGCCGAAGCCGTCGCCGGCACCGAAGATGCGTTCGCCACGCTGATGAACCGCGAAGCCGAACGCATGGGCATGAAGTCGACCCACTTCGCCAATGCGCACGGCCTGCCCGATCCCGGCAACTATTCGACCGCGCGCGACCTCGCCACGCTGGCCTCCCACGTCGTTTCCGACCACCCCGAGGATTACAAGATCTATTCGATCAAGGAATACACTTATAACAAGATCAAGCAGCAAAACCGCAATCGCCTCTTGTGGCTCGATCCAACCGTCGACGGCCTGAAAACCGGCCACACCTCCTCGGCCGGTTACTGCCTCATTTCGACCGCGCACCGTCCGAACGGCAACACCGACCGCCGCCTGATTTCCGTCGTGATCGGCACCATATCGGACCAGATACGCACGCAGGAAAGCCAGAAGCTGCTGAACTGGGGTTTCCAGAACTTCGACACTGTGAAGCTGTATGCGAAAGGTCAGGCAGTCGACACGCCGGAAGTCTGGAAAGGCTCGCAGGGCAAGGTCAAGATCGGCTTCACGCAAGACGTGTATGTCACCGTGCCCAAGGGCGTAGTCGACAAGATGAAGCCGGTGCTGGAGCGCAAGGACCCGCTGGTGGCGCCGGTGGCGCAAAACAGCAAGGTCGGCACGCTGAAGATGATGGTCGACGGCAAGCCTCTGACCGAACTGCCGGTGCTGGCGCTGGAGCAGGTAAATCAAGCAAGTATCTTCGGCCGCGCATGGGATTCGGTGCGCTTGTGGATGAAGTAAGACGCCGCGCCTAACGACACCCGGAAGCGCTTGCGCGACCGGAAACACCCGAAGAAATCCCCGCTCCGGCGGGGATTTTACTTTTTCGGCATCACCCGTAAGGCTGTGAACGACTGTCGACGATCACCTCGGCGGAACAAAGATAACCCTCGACCGGGTCCACCCTTTCCTCCCTGGCCTGTTGCGCATGGTGTTCCCGCGCCAGTTCCGGCGCGACACGCTCCAGCAAATCGAGCGGAATCGATTCCGCGCAGGCTTCCACCATCCGGAACCACCGTTCCAAAGCGCCCGGCCCGCCCTGCTCAATTTCCTGCGCAAGCGGCTCGAACCTGACACGCGCAACCTCCATCAACAAAGCGCGCATGCGGGCCGATGACGGGTTCGACCATGCCGCTTCCGACAAAAGCTCATGGTCGATGACCGGAATCTCGGCAGTCGCGGTGCCAGCCTGCGCAAGCTTGAACGGGTCGAAGCCCGCATGCAGCGAATAGGCGAGAAAGCGCTCGTGATATTCGCTGTGCCACACACCGTCGAGCGCGAGCGCATGAAAAGAGGGACCGGCGCCTTCGTTATAGGCGTGCGCGCCTTTCTGCGCCAGCGCCTGCAAGGGCAACCAGTCGAATGCCTGCGGGTTCTTCTCCCACACTTCTTGCAAATCCACAAATTCACCGATTAACCGGTTGATTGCATCAGGATCGTGCTCGCTCATAAAAATGCCTCCAAACTGATTTTGGTCTTTTTGGTGCCAAAACGTTCAGTCGGCAACACCGCGCCTTGCACAACAAACCGGATTCCACATTCGGCATCACCGGCCGCGCACGCTTGTGCAAGAATGACTGTTCCCGCGTTCCTAGTGTCCTGTTCCGTAAGTTCGTTGCAAAAATAAAAGTGGCGAAATCGTGTCGAGACAAGGAAAAAAGCACAGCAAGGGTGGTTCCCTTGCGAGCATTTTTGACGCCGTATCGGCGCGATTCTCGCCATCTTTTATACAACGAATTTACGGAACAGGACACTATGACCCGTGGCATGCACGACTCCCTCGTCTACCTCAATGGCGCATTCACTCTGTTGTCCGAAGCAAAGATCCCGGTGCTCGACCGCGGCTTCATTTTCGGCGACGGCGTTTACGAGGTAATCCCGATGTACAACCGCAAACTGTTTTGCGCACAACAGCATATGGCACGCCTGTTTCGCAGCCTCGCCGCGACAGGCATTCGCAATCCGCATAGCGAACAGGAGTGGATGACGCTGATCGGCAAGGTCGCATCCGCCCATCCGGCCGACGACCAGTTGATCTACATGCAGATCACGCGCGGCGTGGCCAGGCGTGCGCACGCATTTCCGCAGGATGCAACGCCGACCGTCTTCATCATGACCAGTTCGTTTACGCCGCCAGGCCCGGACGTGTGTGAGAGGGGACTCGCGTGCGTGACGGTCGAAGACCGGCGCTGGCTGCGCTGCGACATCAAATCGATTTCCCTGCTCGCCAACGTGCTGGCTGCACAGGAGGCTGTCGAGCAAGGCGCATCGGAAGCGATCCAGTTTCGCGACGGTTTCCTGAGCGAGGGCGCATCGTCGAACGTATGGATAGTCAAGGACGGCAAACTGATGGGACCGCCGAAAGACACGCTGATCTTGGAAGGCATACGCTATGGCCTGATCGAGGAATTGTGCGCCTCTTGCAGCATCCCTTTCGAAGCGCGCCGCATCGCGCGCGCCGAGGTTTTCGCGGCCGACGAAGTGCTGCTTTCATCGGCCGGCCGGGAGGTGCTGCCGGCAGTCACGCTCGACGGCCAGACGATCGGCAATGGCAAACCCGGCCCGGTTTTCCGCCAGCTATACGCGGCATACCAGAATGCCAAGAGAGCGTAAAATACGCACATCACCGTTGTTTGCATCCATCATGGCCCAACCTACCGACACCCTCATCGAATATCCGAGCGACTTCCCGATCAAGATCATGGGAGTAATGCAGGAGGTGTTTGCGCAGACGATGCTGGAAGTCGTAGTGCGGCATGACCCGACTTTCCACGCAGGCAAGATGGAAATGCGCCCGTCGTCCAAGGGCACCTATCTGTCACTGACCGCCACGGTGCGCGCGACCAGCCGTGAACAGCTTGACAATCTGTACCGCGAACTGAGTTCGCATCCGATGGTGAAAGTCGTGCTGTAAGACTCAGGAATGGATGCATCTACATGTATTCCAAGATGCAGATGGCCATGGATATGGACGCACAAAGCGGTTTAGGCAGGTTCAATTAACTTGTTGATAGCCCTTGCAAGTTTAAGGTCGAGCTCCGACAAGCCACCAATATCATGCGTCGTGAGCGTAATCGACACCTTGTTATAACAGTTGCACCAGTCCGGGTGGTGATTCATCTTCTCTGAGATCATGGCCACACGTACCATAAAAGCAAACGCTTCTTGAAAATTCGCAAACGCGAAATGCTTGCACGCGCTTTTTTTATCGCTAGCCACTTCCCAACCGGGCAACGCTTCAAACTCTTTTTCAAACATCTTAGGGCCTGTCATCAATGAGTTTGGGAGTGCGAACGGGCCGTATGCGTTGCAGGCCCAGGCGCGGCGACGCGTCGTAGCGGTGCTACGGCAAGGAGCCGCAACACCGGCATGCGACGCATACGGCCCGTTCCCTCCGGGTT
>DASVLY010000268.1:0-4508 GCA_036384635.1 Noviherbaspirillum sp.
GCATGGTGTCATAATCGCCGTAAGATGACATCGTGGGCGGCGCAGGCGCGCGCTTTAATGCGCGATCCATCAGCGCCGGCTCGAAGCAGGAGTTGTAGTACACCATCCAGCGCAGGTAAGGGCCGCGCAGCGGATCGTCGAGCGCGGGAGCCAGGTCCGCTTCCCGGTGCAGGTCGGCGAGGTAGAGAAAGATCGCCACCTGTTCGGTAACCAGCGCATCGCCATGCTTTATCGCCGGCACCTTGCCCATCGGGTTAATCGCCAGGTATTCCGGGTTGCGCTGCTCATTTGCTTTCATGTTGAGCACGTGTAAATGGTAAGGCGCGCCAAGTTCTTCCAGCAGTGCCAGCACGCCGGTTGAACGCGTGTTAGGCGAATGAAAAAGCGTGACTTGGCGGTTGTCCGGCATGGCAATGGCTTCCTTGGCTATGAGGGAAGCTCAATATAGCAGAGGATGCGCGCAGTCACGATGGCGATGCACAAAAGAGCCTTGCTGCCGTCTGATCCAAAAAATTTGAGCACGACCGTACGAAAATTTGGAAAAAATGAACTAGTATGGAAGCATCCGTCAATAAAAACGCGCGCTGATGACTACCATGCCGGACCATACGCTCTACAACACCGAAGAAATTTTGCGTCTCCTCAAGCTGGAACACATCGGCTCCGATCGCTTCCTCGGCCAGAGCCACTTCATGGGCAGCCCGAATGTGTTCGGCGGCCAAGTGGTCGGTCAGGCGCTGTATGCAGCTTCCGTTACCGTGGAAAACCGGCGGCCGCATTCGCTGCATTCACTGTTCATCCTGCCGGGCAATCATCAAATGCCGATCGAGTTTGAAGTCGAACGGTTGCGCGATGGCGGCAGCTTCAGCGTGCGGCGCGTGGTCGCGTACCAGGAAGGGTGCCGCATTTTCGTGACGTCGATCTCGTTTCAGAACGAGGAAGAGGGACTGTCGCATCAAAAGCCGATGCCGGCCGCGGCAGACCCGGAGAGGCTGCAGTCGAGCATCAAGGCATGGAAGGAAAAGGCCGCAGCGATGAAGCGCGTGTTCCAGCCGGTGCCGGTGGATTTTCGCGCGGATCATGCGGGCATGGACAGTGGACATATGACCGGAACCTCCAGGCAGATCTGGGTACGCTCGCCGGTTTCGTTGCCAAGCGATGTGATCACGCATGAAACGCTGTTTGCCTACGTGTCCGATTACGGTCTGCTGTGGACTTCGCTGCAGCCGCACGGCATCAGCATAGCTGACCCGCGGCTGCAGATTGCAAGTCTGGACCACGCGATCTGGTTCCACCGGCCGTTCCGCATGGACGAATGGCTGCTGTTTGCGATGGAAAGCCCGAATGCGTCAGGCGGGCGCGGCCTGTGCCTTGCGCATGTGTACAACCGCAACGGGATATTGGTGGCGACGCTGGCGCAGGAGGGACTGATCCGGTTGCGGGACAAGAAAGCGTAATCCGGACCCGGAGACGGCTATGTTCATGGTGTACTGAACCGAGGTCGAAAATGACAGAAGCATCGCGCATGGCCAGTCGTTCGGTTCAGGCGACATGGTAGCGGCGATGAAGTTCATGGAAGGGCTGCGTATGCGCCAGCGCGCTGGCGAAGCAGTCTGTTTCGTCACGATGTCTTCCGAAAACCCGGATTCGGTGGGCCATCCCGGCGTCGCCGATCCGAGTCCCGGTTACAACTGGAAAAAGCGCCGGAAATAGCGCGCCCTCTGGTTGCAGCGTAGGCAATGCCTCCATGGCGTTGCCTGTCTGACTACGATCCGAGATAATGGCGGGAACTTTTCCTTTGGCCAATCATGACTTCGTCCATCCCCACCGCGATCGAAGATCGCCTGTATGTGCTGCGTACCCGCTGGGAACATTACGTCGCCGACGGCCAGTTCGAGCAGTTCATTGAATTCGCGGTGGCGGTCAATAGCCTGGCCGAGTACTTCAGCCGCTTGCGCCTGCCGGGCCTGGTGCGCCTGTGCGAAGGGCTGGAAAACGCGGCGTTGGCAAAGCTGGGAAACATTTCCACTCATCCGATTGCACAGCAGGACATCCTGTCGCTGCAGCGCCAGATCGACACGCTCCTGGGCTCGGTTGAGACTTCGCTGCCTGCCGCAGGCGGGCGGCGCGCCCAAGAGCAGGCCGCCGCGCCGGCCGATATCGAGTGGCTCAAGCCGCGTTCGGTGTGGATGATCGCAGCGCCCGCAAAGCACGACATGGCCGATGCACTATCACGCCAACTGAAGTTTTTCGGTTTCAAAGTGTTTTCCATTGAGTGGGGCAGCCAATGCCTGCCTGAAGACAAACCGCTGGCAGTGTTGTTCGTGCCTTCGCAAAACCTGGCCAAGCCGGAAGAAATTGCCAGTATCTCTGTCATCCGCAGCAGTTGCCCGGCCAGCCAGTTGTTCTATCTTGGCGTGCAATCGGCGATCGAGCCGATCGTAGATCTGATGCGCGCCGGCATCGACGTCACCATTCCGGCGGAGGACCAGCCGGCGATGGTGCTGAACTGCGTGCTCGACCTGGTGCAGACCAATGAGCAGGAACAGTATCGGGTGCTGGTGGTCGAGGACTCGCGGGTGGCGGTGGCGTTGATCCAGCGCACGCTGGCGCAGCACGGCATCGACACCAAGGCAATCAACGATCCGTGCAAGCTGCTGGAGACGCTCGAATCCTATCGTCCCGACCTGATCCTGATGGACATGTACATGCCGCGTTTTAACGGCGTCGAAGCCACGCGCGTGCTGCGCCAGATGGACAATTACAGCGCGCTGCCCATCGTCTACCTGTCCGGCGAGTCCGACGTCGGCATGCAGGTGGAAGCATTGCGCTTGGGCGGCGACCAGTTTCTGAACAAACCGTTCAATCCGGTACTGCTGGCGGCGGTGGTCAAGACCCGCATCGAACGCTTCCGCGAAACGCGGCGCTCCACCCGGCTCGATGGCCTGACAGGCCTGCTCAACCACACTGCAACCAAGTCGCGGCTAAAGGCCATGGTCGAGCAGAATGGACACGGCTCGCTGGCGGTAGCGATGATCGATATCGATCACTTCAAATCGATCAACGATACCTACGGCCATCCGGTGGGTGACCAGGTGATCCGGGGCCTTGCATGGCTGTTGAAGGGGCGCCTGCGTTCGATTGACCTGATCGGGCGCTACGGCGGCGAGGAATTCATGGTCGCGCTGCCCGATATCAGCCTGGAACAGGCGAACGCAGTGATCGACCGTATCCGCCGCGATTTCTCGGCGCTGCCGCATGCACATCCGGGCGGAGCATTGTATGCGACCTTCAGTGCCGGGGTCGCATCGTATCCGCTGGTCCATACCGCAGCCGGGTTGACTGAGGCGGCAGACAGGGCGCTGTTACAGGCGAAGCGGCTGGGGAGGAATCGGGTGGAAAGGGCGATGCTGGAGCAGCAAGCGTAGCAGTGCTACGGCAAGGAGCCGCAACACCGCAGGCGGCCTGTTCCCGGGGCTGTCCACAGGGTTCGGGCGAGAAGGGGTGAAGCAGGGGTTTCGCGGGGCATGCCCCGCGCCTGCGGAACGGCACGGGCTTGCAAGTCCGTGCGCGCTCTGCAAGGGACTTGCACTGCATCCCTTCTTGCCCGAGCGCGACCCCTGAAGCAGTTCATAACAGGCGCTATGCAGGCATCAGCCTATCTCTCCACCGGCAGGAGCAGACATGCGGCATTCACATGATGTCAGGACGCTGCTCTCAGAAAGCCCGGTACCAAGACGAGGGTCGGTTCATCGACCGGTGCTGTGCTGTTATTTTTTTGTGGCGCCTTGTTCGCCGCCACCTGTTTGCTGCGCACCCTTCTTGAAAAAGCGGTCATGAATGCCGCATAGCCATTAGACCCAGGCCTGATTCCGATTTGTGCCGCCTTCGCCACACCGATCTCGATCGTGTCTTCCAATTCATACGCGAGATCGCCCAATTCCCAGGCTGACTCGTCCCGGTTTTCCAATTTCATTTGCACCATGTTTCCAATTCCAGACTGATAAAATTTGATCGCGGCATGCAATGTGCATGCAATGCATCTGTTGCGGCAGGGCCGTTCATGGCATGCGTGAGGGAACAGCCTCTGCTCCACTTTACCTTGGCGTATTGGGGCTGTTCAATCATCGTCTGCACCAGGAACAAAAATGTCAGGGCCATACAACATCATTGCCAGTGCGTCATTGCACGGCTGACCACGTTATTACGATACAGACATGCCAATTTCTTCACCTCCCGCGACGAATGTCTTTGGCGAACCGCTGGTTCCCTGCTCCTTCGATCCGATCACCGGGTTCTTCCGCGATGGCTGCTGCAAAACCAGCAATGACGACATCGCTACTCATGTGATCTGCGCAATCATGACCGAGGAATTTCTGGAGTTCAGCGTCAGCCAGGGAAATGACCTCGTCACCCCGATGCCCGAGCTGGGATTCCCGGGATTAAAGCCCGGCGATCGATGGTGCGTGTGCGTGATGCGCTGGAGCGAAGCTTATCTGGCGGGCGCT
>DASVLY010000269.1:0-3641 GCA_036384635.1 Noviherbaspirillum sp.
GGCAAAATAGCTCCGTTAAGCTGTCCATCTGCGCCTCCTGCTTCACCTCGATTGATCGGTCTGCAAACCCAATCGTACGAAGTGGTGAGGCGCTTTCCTTTGATCCCGCAGAAACTTCCTTATCCCGAGCTCAGGTTAAAACACGAAATTTCAATAAAGGCTGACTTGCACAACAAGTTAAACATGCTTAATAAAAAGCCACGGAAATCCGTGGCTTTTCTTTTTATCACAATAACGCGGGAATCAGGCGTAGCTGCGCAAGCGTAGCGAAAACTCCTGCAGCGATTTGATACCGGATGCCTCGGCACGTGCGCACCAGTCCTGCAGTTGCTGCAACAGTTGCTCGCGGCTCGAATGGGAACGATCCCAGATCGCACTGAGTTCCACCCGCATTTCATGCATGGTTTGCAGCGCCTTGCTGTGGGCGAACAATTCGCACAATTGCTGTTTCTGCGGCGCCTCCAGTTTGGCCGGCTCGCGCTGCAGCAGCTTCTTGGAGGATTTCAGGAACTTGGTCTCGAGATTAGCCTTGTTGGCCAGGCTTTCCAGTTCATCGCGCCATGCGCTCCTCAGGGATTTCGCATATTTGGCCATCACATCGTAGCGGTTCGCAATGACCGATTGAAGCGTCTCGAAATCCGCAACCAGCTTTTCACGGTCGAACTTCGGCGACGGCGCCACCTTCTTCACCTTTGCCAGCCCCAGCGATTGGAGAATGCGGATATACATCCAGCCGATATCGAATTCATACCATTTCGACGACAGCTTAGCGGAAGTACCGAAAGTATGATGATTGTTATGCAACTCTTCACCACCGATGATGATGCCTATCGGAAAGATATTGGTCGATGCGTCAGCGCAATCATAATTGCGATAGCCCCAGTAGTGGCCAATACCATTGATGATGCCGGCTGCAGTAACCGGAATCCACAGCATCTGCACTGCCCACACGGTCAGGCCAATCACGCCGAACAGCAATACATCGATAATCAGCATCAGGCCGACGCCCTGCCAAGCATATTTGCTGTAGATATTATGTTCGAGCCAGTCATCCGGCGTGCCGTGACCATACTTTTCCATCGTTTCAAGATTCTTCGATTCGGCGCGATACAATTCAGCGCCCTCGAAGAACACCTTCCTGATGCCGCGCATGACCGGGCTGTGCGGATCTTCCTCGGTTTCGCATTTGGCGTGGTGCTTGCGGTGAATCGCCGCCCACTCCTTGGTGACCATGCCGGTCGTGATCCACAGCCAGAAGCGGAAGAAATGGCTGGCAATCGGGTGCAGGTCGAGCGCGCGATGCGCTTGGCAGCGATGCAGGAAAATCGTGACGCTGGCAATGGTGATATGCGTCATCACAAGCGTATATACCACTACCTGCCATCCGGACATGCCGGAGAAGCCATTCGACAGGAAATCAAGAATAGCATCAAACATATTAGTTACGATCATTAGAACTCCAGGTTAAACACGCTCGCAACGCTGTCAGCCTCGCGAATGTATCCAATATAAATTGTACGCTCTTTTTTATAAGGTACTGATAGGGGGAATTATCCGCGAAATCTGAGCGCCACTACTATCAGGCACCTCAATTATCCTTACTTCGCGCTGCGGATACGGAACCTCTATTTGATATTTTTGCAATACTCTCCAAATTGCCCTGTTCACCTCGGAAATGACACCGAGGCGGCCATTTTCAGGGTCGGAAATCCAGAAACCGAGCTCCAGTTCAAATCCGTCAGGCTCGAACTTTATCAAGAACGCTTGCGGTGCCGGGTCTGCGAGCACGCGCGGAACGCTGGCAGCCGCCTCTTCCAGCAGGCGCAGCGCCTGATCAATATCGGTTTTATAACTTACAGCAATACACGTTCTCAGACGCAAAATTTTATCGGTCAGTGAATAGTTTTGTACTGTTCCCGACAATAACATCTCATTGGGCACCACCGCTTCGACACCATCCAATCCACGCAAGACTGTGTAACGGGTATTGATTTGAGTAACCTGCCCAAAATATTTATCGATCGACACAATGTCTCCGATCGCAAGGCTGCGCTCCAGCAGAATCACGAAGCCTGACACATAACTACTTACGATCTTTTGCAAACCAAGGCCCAGACCGACACCGAGTGCGCCGCCAAACACCGACAATACCGTAAGGTCGATGCCGACTGCCGACAGGCTGAGCAATACGGCTACCAAAATCAATAAGGCGCGCCCCATGCGCGCCATTACCACGCGCAATGACGAATGCATGGTATCCATGCGCATCAACCGCTCTTCCAACGATGCGCCCGCCCACAATGCAATCGCGAGCGTGACAAGAACCGAAGCTGCCGCTTGCATGATCGTCAGCAACGATACCTTGTTGCGCCCGACCGGGAGCACTGTCTCCTCCATGTAGCCGAGCAGCTCCGGCCACAATCCAGTGATATAAAGTGCGACGCCACACCAGACCAGGGTGGCGAAAACTTTTTCAAACATCGCCAGAAAGCTACCGGCCCGGCGGCCGCGCGCAAAGATGCGGTGCGCAATGTAGAACGCGAGGCGGATCAGTGCAAACGACCCGACCAAGGGAACTGCTATCCGCAGCAGGTTCACGTGATGCCATTGCGCGAGGATGGGTTTTGCAAGCGCGATGAATGCCAGCGCGAGCAAGGGTGACATCACCCGCGTAAAACTCTCCACGCCCAGGCGCATCACCCGCATTTGCACACCATCCGCGGTCACGCGCGTACGCAGGATACGTGCCAGCGCCCAGCCGGACACCATGCATGCGGCTAGCGTACTGGCCTGCCATAAGAGGCCGGGATCGCGCAGGTCGGACCAGAAATCGGATAAGAGACTGGAAAGCAGGTTTGGATTCATTTCCTGTATGGTGTCGCGTCCTGTCTGTGCCGCTCCCAGTTCGCTGCATAGCGGGCAGCGAGAGCAGGGCTGTTCCGGGCGATCAAAATATTTTCCGCATTCTTGTGCTGTGCGGTCCAGGTGAAGTTGAAGCTGCCGGTGACCACCGTTGCATCCGACGTACCCGCATCGATCACGATGATCTTGTTATGCGCGTTCTGGTATCTTGTTTCCAGCCACACCGGAATACCTGCCGCATCGAGCTCGGGTGCCATCGACAATGCAGCCTTAGTGAGTTGTTCCGCATCCAGCAGCACGCGCACGTCGACGCCACGCCGGTAAGCAGCGACTAGCGTAGTAGCGATCGTCTTGCTGGTCAATAGATAAGCTTGCACTAACACTTGCCTGCGCGCGCCGAAGATAGCTTCGGCCACCAACTCTTCGACGTTATCCCACGGTGCGAATGCCGCCTGTAGGGAGCCTTGTGCGGGAATCGGCGGCGGTGCCGCGTATGCACCAAGCGCCGCTGCCAGTAGAAACGCGGCAGCCACGACACCCGCTCGCCTGCTCATTTCCTGCGCTCGAAAACCGCAGCAAAAAATCCGTCAGTCTGATGAACTGGCGGCGACAGTTTCAGGTAATCGAGCATCTCTAACGGGATTTTCTGTTCGCACAAAACATCCCTCATCGGTACCAAAACGAAGTCGCCATGCGATGCGATAAATTGCGTAGCGATCGCTTCGTTTTCCTCGTCCAGCAAACTGCAGGTTGCATACACCAGACGGCCGCCCGGTTTG
>DASVLY010000270.1:0-1638 GCA_036384635.1 Noviherbaspirillum sp.
CAATCGAAGCAATCCTCCCCTGCCACTGCGGCGCTTGGGGATCGAGCAGATCCGGTGCATCCAGCAACCATGCGAGCGTACGCACATGCGGGTCGTTCAGATGGTTCCAGCGGCGATGGAATTGCGCCTGGTGCGAGGGCAACGGATCAGTCGGCGCTCGCATATGCTGCCATTGCCAAGCACAAGTCGGCCCATGCCTTCTTCTTGTCAGCCATATTGCGCAGCAAATAGGCTGGGTGATAGGTGACTACCAGCGGCCGGCCGGCATAGCGATGAACTGTGCCGCGCAACTTCGATACCGGCGTTTCCGGGTCAAGTGCCAGCAACGACAAGGCGGCGGTTTTTCCCAGCGCAACGATGACCTTCGGCTGGATCAAGGCGATCTGGCGCTCCAGATACGGCAAGCAAGCCGCTGTTTCCTCCGGTGTCGGTGGACGGTCGCGGCCGGTACTGTCGGTGGGCCGGCATTTCACGATATTGGCGATATACGCATTTTCGCCGCGCTTTAAGCCCATTGCGAGCAGCATGTTATCGAGCAGTTTGCCGGCTTGGCCGACAAACGGCTCACCGCGTAAATCCTCGTTGCGGCCAGGGCCTTCGCCAACAAACAGCCATTTCGCCTTCTCGTCGCCGACGCCGAACACCGTCTGCGTGCGGCCATGGCACAAACCGCATTTGGTGCAGCCTGCGACAGCAGCCTTGAGCGTGGCCCAATCCATCTTGGCGACCTCGATCGCTGACGATGCACTTGCAACAGGCGCTTCCGGTTCGGCGACATGCATTGCGGCGGCAGGTATTGGCTCGAATGCGTCGGTGTTGCCGGATGCTGCTCCGGTTGTTTCGTCAGTCGGCGAAACAAGCTGAGACGCACGGTCGCGCCGCACCCACAACTGCCCTATCCCCATCTCAGCGAGGAATGCAGCACGGCGGCCTCCATCCGCATTCATAAATTGAACCTCATCACAATCGCATCTTCACGCTTGCCCTCGGCAGCCGGATAGTAGCCCTTGCGCAGGCCGATCTGCACAAACCCATAGTACTGGTACATCGCCAGCGCACGCTGGTTGGACGGCCGCACTTCCAGCAGCACCGAACTCATCGCGTTTTCCTTCGACAGTGCTACCACCTTGTCCAGTTGCAAATGCCCGACACCGCGTCCGTGCAAATCCCGCCGCACGCTGATGTTCAGCAGATGCGCTTCGTCCACCGCGAACATCAGCAGGAAATAGCCGGCCAGCACGCCGGATTCCTCGCGCAAGGTCCAGGTCTGATAACCGTTGTACATGGAATCCAGGAAATTGCCGCGGGTCCAGGGATACGGATAGACATCGTTTTCGATAACCAGCACTTCAGCCAGGTCGTCGACCTTCATCGGCGCAAAGCGCATTGCCGACAAATCCGGCGGCTGTACACTTGCCTTGTACACCACGTTCATGCCATCACCTTTGCCTCACGCTCGGCGGTCGTCAGCGCGACCTTGTTGCGCAAATAGACAGGCTGTACATCGCGTGCGTTCACAGCACGCCTGGCGGCAAACGCAATCTGCGCCAGTTGTGCTATCTGCGACGCATGCGGCATCAGGTCAAGCTGAGCGTCTCGCGTAAAGAGAGCACTGGCAAATGCTGGCGAATATACTGT
>DASVLY010000271.1:0-3036 GCA_036384635.1 Noviherbaspirillum sp.
AGTCATCGGCAACCGCGAAGTGGTGATCAAGAACATCGGGCCGCAGCTGGCACGCATGATCGGCATTGCCGGCGCGACAGTGCTGGGCTCCGGCAACATCGTGCTGATTCTCAATCCGCTCCCGCTCGCACAGCGTGCAGCCCATGAGTATCAGCGTGCGCCGCGCAGCATTGCAGCGGATATGCAGGAAGCGATGGGGGCAGTCGCCGAAATCGTGTCGGAGCAACCGGTGACACCGAGATCCGAACCTGTGCAAGGCTTGCGTACGCAGCCCATCGTGATGGTGGTTGACGACTCGCTGACAGTGCGCCGCGTGACGCAACGCCTGCTGTCGCGTGAAGGCTATCGGGTGGTGCTGGCGAAAGACGGCGTCGATGCGCTGGAACAGTTGCAGGAGGTAACGCCGGACGTGATGCTGGTCGATATCGAAATGCCGCGCATGAATGGCTTCGACCTGACGCGCAATGTGCGCGACGATGAAAGGACAAGGCGGATTCCGATCATCATGATTACATCGCGCACGGCCGCCAAGCACCGCAACTATGCGCTGGAACTCGGCGTGAACGAGTATTTGGGCAAGCCATATCAGGAAGATCAGTTGCTGCAACTGATTGCCGGTTATGTCAACAAGGAAGCGCCGGTTGCGTAAAGCAGGTTTTCCGCACTGAACAAAGGCCCACGCTGCGAGCCTTTGTTTTTAGAGGTATTCCAGCAGGGCGTGCCGGTAAAACTGTTAAAATGCCCGTTATGGTAAAAGCAAGCAAGCCACGCCCATTCCGCTCCTCCCCTGGAACTTCTCAGGACGCCCCCGTTTTTTCCATGTCTTCTGATACCACACCTGCCACCACCCTCAACCTGGCCGATCATTTTCTGATTGCAATGCCATCCATGCTCGATCCGATTTTCGGCGGCACGGTGATTTATCTATGCGAGCACAACGCCGAGGGCGCGCTTGGGGTGATCATCAACAAGGCTACCGACATGACGATGGATGTATTGTTCGAACGCATCGATCTGGCGCCGGAGATTGCGCCGAACCGTACAGCGGTCGGCGAGCGGCCGGTAATGTTCGGCGGTCCGGTGCAGGTCGAGCGCGGCTTCGTGCTGCATGCGCCGCACGGAGATTATTCATCGATGATGAAAGTTACCGATGAGGTTGCGCTCACGACTTCCAAGGACGTGCTCGAAGCGGTCGCGGTCGGAAACGGGCCGCAGCGCATGCTGGTCACGCTCGGTTGTTCCGGCTGGAGTGCCGGGCAACTGGAACAGGAAATCGTGCATAACGGCTGGCTGACGGTGCGCGCCGACCCGTCCATCATTTTCGACTTGCCGGTCGAGGAGCGTTTTACTGCTGCAATGAAACTGCTGGGCATCGATCCGGCGATGCTGGCCGGCGATGCAGGGCATGCATGATGGACTCATTTCACCTTTCCGGGCTCTTCTATTGGTGAAATGGATTCCACTGTGCTTGGTTTCGATTTCGGCTTGAAGCGCATCGGCGTTGCTGTCGGCAATACACTGCTCAGGCAGGCGCAGCCGCTGACGGTGATTACCGCGTCGACCAATGACGCGAAATTCGCGGCGATTGCGGAGTTGATCGGGCAATGGCAGCCGAAGACCTGCGTGGTCGGATTGCCTTGTCATCCAGACGGTGCCGAGCACGAGATGACCGTGCGTTGCCGCCGCTTTGCAAATCAGTTGAACGGGCGTTTCGGAGTGGCTACCGCACTGGTCGATGAGCGGTATTCGTCGGCGGTCATTCCCCAGCAGCGCGGGCAGGCGATCGATGCGCAAGCCGCCGCAATCATTTTGCAACAATACTTCAATGACTATGCCGAATCCTGACTTGGACGCCGAGGCGCTGTACAAGCTGTTGGCCGAGCGCGTGAAAGCCGGCCTCGCCGATGCGAAGCACCCCGCCATTGTGGGCATCTATTCCGGCGGTGCCTGGCTGGCCGAACGGTTGGCCGACGAACTGCAGTTGAAAGGCCGCCTGGGTTTCATCGACGTGTCGTTTTACCGTGACGACTACGCGGAAAAGGGGCTGCACGCCGAGGTCAAGCCGACCCAGATTCCGTTCGAGGTCGAAGGCGCGACCATCCTGTTGGTCGACGATGTGCTCTATACCGGCCGCACCACGCGCGCAGCGATCAACGAATTGTTCGACTACGGTCGTCCGGCGAAAATCATGCTGGCCGCACTGGTCGATCGCGGCGGAAGAGAGCTGCCGATCGCAGCAGACTTCGTCGCCGATACCGTCAACCTCCCTGGCGACCAACACCTGGTACTGCAACGTGCCGGCGACGGCCGTTTCTCTCTGACCGTGGACCATGCATAACCCGCAATTGAACAAAAACGGCGAGCTGCAGCATCTGCTCACTATCGAAGGTCTGCCCAAAGCAGTCATCACCCATATTCTCGATATCGCATCTTCGTTCGTCAGCATCAGCGACCGTGAGGTGAAGAAGGTGCCGCTCATGCGCGGCAAGAGCGTGTTCAACCTGTTCTTCGAGAACTCGACGCGCACCCGTACCACGTTCGAAATCGCATCCAAGCGCCTGTCTGCGGACGTGATCAACCTGAACATTTCCGCGTCGAGCACCAGCAAGGGCGAGTCGCTGCTCGACACCATCGACAACCTTGCGGCGATGCATGCCGACATGTTCGTGGTGCGCCATTCGCAGTCGGGCGCGCCTTATCTGATTGCGAAGCACCTGATCGACACCAATCAGCCGCATGTGCATGTGGTCAATGCCGGCGACGGCCGGCATGCACATCCGACGCAGGGGCTGCTCGACATGTACACAATCCGCCACTACAAGAAGGATTTCACCAATCTGACGGTGGCGATCGTCGGCGACATCCTGCACAGCCGCGTTGCGCGTTCCGACATCCATGCGCTGACCACGCTGGGCGTGCCGGAAGTGCGCGCAATCGGCCCGCGCACCTTGTTGCCGGGCGGACTGGAACAGATGGGCGTGCGCGTGTTCACTGATATCAACGAAGGCTTGAAAGGCGTCGACGTGATCATCATGC
>DASVLY010000272.1:0-4492 GCA_036384635.1 Noviherbaspirillum sp.
GTTTTACAGAAATGCATCATTCACTGCTGCGCGATACCGCCAAAGAAAGCGCGCAAGCGGTATTGCAATTGGTTGGTCACAGGACTTTTCTTGCATGAAAAAAAATGATGTGGTTCTGCCGCTGTTCGACTACGCTGGTGAAATCATCTGCGGCGTGGATGAGGCCGGACGCGGACCGTTGGCCGGCGCAGTATTTGCAGCCGCGGTGATTCTCGATCCCGCCAAGCCGATTGCCGGCCTGCGGGATTCGAAGAAGCTTTCTGAAGCACGCCGCGAAGCACTGGCGGAACAGATCAAGGCGGATGCACTGGCATGGTCGATCGCGTATAGCACGGAAACCGAAATCGATGAGATCAATATTCTGCAGGCATCCATGTTGGCGATGCGCAGGGCGGTCGAAGGTTTGAAAGTGCAGCCGACACTGGCACTGATAGACGGTAACCGCTGCCCGGTAATGCCGTTGCGCTCGGAGGCGATTGTCAAAGGCGACGACAAGGTGCCGGCGATTTCCGCTGCGTCGATACTGGCGAAGACCGCGCGCGACGCATCCCTGCTCGTGCTGCACGAACAATATCCGCATTACGCATTCGATCAGCACAAGGGATATCCGACCCCATTGCACCTTGAACGCTTGCGATTACATGGCGTGTCGCCGGTTCACCGAAAGTCGTATTCGCCGGTACGTGCATTACTCGATGCCACGCCAGTGCTCGATCGCGCATCATGAAACTGATTTCGTCGCGCGAGAATCCGCTATACAAGGAGTTGAAACTGCTGGCGTCGAACTCGCAAGCGCGCCGCAAAGCGGCACGTACGCTGCTCGATGGCGTGCATTTGTGCGATGCCTACCTGCAGCACGCAGGACTGCCGCCGATTTGTGTAGTCAGCGAAGGTTCGGCATCGCATCCTGAAGTGGCGCATGTCGTGCAACTCTGCGAAGCGGGCCGCGTTCAATGCATCATGCTGCCCGACGCGCTGTACCACGCACTAAGCCAAGTCGAACACGGAATCGGTCTGCTGTTCGTAATCGATATGCCGTGTGTTCAAACTCCGCAGGCTCTTACCCGCTCTGCTGTCCTGCTCGACAATTTACAGGATCCAGGCAATCTCGGGTCGATTTTGCGCAGCGCGGCGGCGGCGGGCATCACCGATGTGTTCTGCAGCAAAACTACAGCGTTAGCATGGTCGCCCAAAGTGTTGCGCGCCGGGATGGGTGCACATTTTTTGCTAAATGTGTTTGAAAACGTCGATCTGGAAGTACTGATGCGAAGCGCGCAAGTCCCGACCTTGGCGACCAGTTCACATGCAAGCTTGCGTATCTATGATGTAGATTTGACGCAGCCGGTTGCATGGCTGTTTGGCCATGAGGGGCAGGGGGTGTCACCGGAGTTGCTGGAACTGGCGACCCATCAGGTATCCATTCCGCACCTTGGTGCAGTAGAGTCGCTGAATGTTGCGTCAAGTGCTGCGATCTGCTTCTTCGAGCAGGTACGCCAGAAGACCGGTTGACTACCAGCCGCCGCACACCCGATATATCAGCCCGGGCATGACGCAGCGTTCATTCGATTCGATCGTCATCACGCAACCGGTCGGGCAAACCCTGTCGAACTGGTATTTGCGTCCGTCAACAATCGCGTAGCGGTGTATCTGCATACCCTGATAGCTGCCGATCGGTTCCATTACGTGCTGGGGCTGTACATAGTGTAATTCTGATGCGCAGACCATTGTCTGGCGCGCATTGCTATTGAACATTCCTAATGACTCGATGTCAGATTCGACATGTCCGAGTCCATCTTGTAGCGCCCAGAAGAAAAATACCAGCCCACCCCATAATATTAGTTCGATCAGTACGAAATCCATGGCCCACTCCCTTGCAAAGCTGTTACTTCGATATCCGGAATCCTCGCTTTCGTTATAGTCGATCTGTAAGAATTGCGCAGGCTTTTAACAAAATTAGTAGGCGCGTTTGTCAGATTTGATTTCTTGCAAGATCATTGTTGCAATTTCTTCAATCGATTTTGCCGTTGAGGACATCCAGCGAATGCCTTCACGGCGCATCATTTTTTCCGCTTCGTTCACTTCATAACGGCAGTTCTCCAGCGCTGCATATTTACTGCCGGGACGCCGTTCGTTGCGCACTTCCGACAGTCGGTCAGGCGCAATCGACAAGCCAAAGATCTTCTTCTTGTATGACAGCAAGCCACTTGGAAGCTTGCCTCGCTCGAAATCGTCCGGGATCAATGGATAGTTTGCGGCTTTTATTCCGTATTGCATTGCCAGATAGAGGCTGGTCGGTGTTTTCCCGGAGCGCGATACGCCAACCAGGATCACGTCTGCTGCTGCCAGGTTCTGATCTGACTGGCCGTCGTCGTGCGCGAGGGAGAAATTGATCGCTTCAATGCGATTTTTGTAGTCTTCCGAATCGGCAATATGGTGGCTGCGACCGATCGTGTGCGTCGATTTCACACCCAGCTCCTGTTCCAGCGGGTCAACGAAGGTCTGGATCAGGTCCATGTGCATGCCTTTTGACTGCCGCACCACCGAAGACAATTCCGCTTTCACCAGGGTCGAAAATACGATGGGACGCTTGCCGTCCGTTTCAAAGGCTTCATTGATTTCGCTCACCGCATGATATGCCTTGTCGAGCGTGTCGATAAACGGCAACCTCACTTGCTTGAAGCGCAGTTCGAATTGTGTCAGCACGGAATGGCCGAAGGTTTCAGCAGTAATGCCCGTGCCATCGGAAACAAAGAACACGGTACGGTCGGCTGGAGGTAAATGCTGAGAGGATTGGTCTGGCATAATCTTTTTAACTGTGAACGATGAAAAACCCTGTATTGGGTACGGCAAAATCCTGTTGCACACTGTAAAATAGAACGTTACAACACATCACGGCGGATATGATGACGCGCTTATTAAGAAGAATAACAAGAAAAAGAGCAGCGAAAACGCATATGAAGATTTCTTATCATCAATCTAGGGGTAGTTATGTCCAACGCATCAATGGGGGTTACCCAGGGGGCTACGTACGTAGCATCATTTGAGCAGCTACGGATGACGGACGTTGAGTCCGTCGGCGGCAAGAACGCATCGTTGGGTGAAATGATCAGCCAGCTGGCTGGTGCTGGCGTCCGTGTGCCAGGCGGTTTTGCTACGACTGCAGCAGCATTCCGCGATTTCTTGTCATATAGCGCCAACGGCGGTTCGACATTGGCGCATCGCATTGAGGACCGCCTGGCGACACTGAATATCGACGATGTGCGTGCGCTTGCCAAGGCCGGTGCCGAAATCCGCCAATGGATCATCGATACGCCGTTCCAGCCGCGGCTGGAGCAGGAAATCCGCGAGTTCTACCAGCGACTGGTGGCCGACTCCACTGCCGAAGTGTCGTTCGCGGTGCGTTCGTCCGCTACCGCCGAAGATTTGCCGGATGCATCATTCGCGGGCCAGCAGGAAACTTTCCTCAACGTGGTCGGCATCGACAACGTGCTCGAAGCAATCAAGCATGTGTTTGCGTCACTGTATAACGACCGTGCGATTTCATACCGCGTTCATAAGGGTTTCACCCATGCGGAAGTGGCGCTGTCTGCCGGCGTGCAACGTATGGTGCGTTCCGATATCGGTGCGGCCGGCGTAATGTTTACCATTGACACCGAATCCGGCTTCAAAGATGTGGTGTTCATTACATCTAGCTATGGTTTGGGCGAAACGGTGGTGCAGGGGGCTGTCAATCCGGATGAGTTCTACGTGCACAAGCCGATGCTGGAGCAGGGCAAACTGCCCATCATCCGCCGCAATATCGGCTCCAAGCTGATCAAGATGGAATTCACCGGCGAAGCGAAGGCTGGCCGCTCGGTGAAGACGGTTGACGTGCCGATCGAAATGCGCAACCGCTACTCGCTGAATGACCAGGAAATCGTCGAATTGGCGAAGTATGCGGTCATCATCGAGAAGCACTATGGCCGGCCGATGGACATCGAATGGGGTAAGGACGGTCGCGATGGCAAGCTGTACATCCTGCAGGCGCGTCCGGAAACGGTCAAGTCGCAGCAAAAATCTACCGATGCACAGCAACGCTTCAAGTTGAAGAGCAGTGGCACCGTGCTCGCGTCCGGCCGTGCGATCGGACAGAAGATCGGCGCCGGTCCGGTACGCGTAATCCGCGACCCATCCGAAATGGAGCGCGTACAGCCGGGCGACGTGTTGGTGGCTGACATGACAGATCCCAACTGGGAGCCGGTGATGAAGCGTGCATCCGCGATCGTCACCAACCGAGGCGGGCGCACCTGCCATGCGGCGATCATCGCACGTGAGCTTGGCGTGCCGGCTGTGGTTGGCTGCGGCAATGCGACCGACATGCTCAAGGATGGCACACTTGTCACCGTCTCCTGTGCTGAAGGCGACGAGGGCAAGATTTATGACGGCCTGCTGGAAACCGAAGTGACTGAAGTGTTGCGCGGCGAACTGCCGGCGCTGCCGCTGAAGATCATGA
>DASVLY010000273.1:0-4477 GCA_036384635.1 Noviherbaspirillum sp.
CAGCCCCAGCCCGGTGCCGCCGTATTTGCGCGTGGTGGAGCCGTCGGCCTGATGAAACGGCTGGAACAGGCTGGCGATTTCATTCGCCGTCATGCCGATGCCGCTGTCCTGCACTTCGACCAGCAACATACCGGAAGAGGCGTCCTCTTCCTGCAAGCGAACGCGCACCGACACCGCGCCTTTCTCGGTGAACTTGATGGCATTGCCGATGAGATTGAGCAGCACCTGGCTCAGGCGCAATGCGTCGCCGCGCCACAGGCGGGGAATGCCGGGATCGATTTTCGCCATCAGCCCCAGACCCTTGGCGCTCGCTTGCCCCAGCAATTGCGCCACCGCGTTGCCGAGTGTCAGATCGAGATCGAAAGCGGTTGTTTCGAGCTCCAGTTTGCCTGCCTCGATCTTGGAAAAATCGAGGATGCCGTTGATCAGGCCCAGCAGATGCTCGCCCGACATCAGGATCTTGAGCAGATAGTCTCGCTGCCGCAGCGTCAGGTCGGTCTTGAGCGCCAGATGAGACATGCCGATCACGCTGTTCATCGGCGTGCGTATTTCATGGCTGATGTTGGCGAGGAAAGCACTCTTGGCCCGGCTGGCCGATTCAGCGGCTTCTTTCGCCTGCAGCATGGCGCGCACGGCGTCTTTCTGAGGCGAGATGTCGAGCGCAACTCCGATCATGCCGCGCACCCGGCCATCCTCTGTCATTAGTGGAGCCTTGATGATGACAAGCTCGACCCAACGCTCGGACACGGTAAATGAGGCTTCATAAGTTTGCGTAACGCGGTTTTCTATGACATTGCAGTCCTGGGCATGGTGTATGTCCGCCGCGGACCGGTCCATCGTGTCATAGTTTGTCTTGCCGATGATCTTCTCCGGCGGGAGACCATAGGAATCGCAGAATGCCCTGTTGACACGCTGGAAGCGTCCTTCCAGATCTTTTATGTACATCGGCACCGGGATCGCATCAAACACTGTGTCGATGAAGTGCAGGCTTTCCTTGATCTTATGCGCCACTTCAAGCGCGGTTTGTGCCAATTGGTTGGCCTGGCACGTATCGCCGGCATTCTGTTTCACTGTCGACGCTGCTGTCTCTTCCGGCAAGGAAGCCGGTCCCCTGGAACGCAACGGCAAATCGCTATTGCCAGCAGCGGCTTGTTGCGAAACCAGGGCGACGATCCCGGTATTCTCGCGTACTTCGCGCACGATGTTGAACAGCGCATCGTTCATGTCCTTCAAGGCTTGCAGCAGTTGCCCGGCTTCGTCCGTGCCGTGTACTTCGATGTTGCTGGTGAGGTCGCCGGCGGCGACAGTCTTCGCCACAGCCAGTGCTTCGTTCATCGGACGAGTGATGCTGCGGATCAGGAACACGGCAACGGCAACGCCGAACGCCACCGCAAGGACAATGATCGATAGCAGCGAGGTGCTCGCTGTCTTGTAGCTGGCCGCCGATTCCGCTGTTGACCTGGCTGCCATCTTTTTCGACTGATCGAGCACGTAGACGACGATGCTATCGATCTTCTCGTTCGGTATGCGGTCCATGCCCTTGACCATGGCATCGACCGCCAGGGCGCTGCTCCGGTCGGCGCCGTCATACCGTTCCAGCGCCCGGAGATATGTCTCCTGCAAGCTGGCCAGCGATTTTTGCACCTCATCGACTGCCGCGCTGTCCAGGCCCGCCATTGCCAGCATCTCCTTGAGATTTTTCAGGCTCTCTTGCGTAGCGTCGCCGGTCTCGACAAAGGCCTTGCGGTACTTCTCAAAATCGGCCGGATCGTTGCCGCGCAAAAGCGTGTTCTTCCACTCCTGGACCTGTATCTTGAACATCACCTGCGCGTGACGCGCGGTATCGATTGCATTCTCCATGAGGAGCGCGCGTTCTGCAGCCTTGGCATCCCGCTCATTGTGGCTGCTCAACGCATACCAGCCCAGGATGCCGACAAGATTGATCGCAAACAGCAGAAGACCGGAAAAAATGGAAAGCCGGATACCGATTTTCAGATTTGAAATATTTACCACGGCCAGAGTCCCGATTTTCAGGGTGTTTAACAAAACAGCAACAGGTTGTCATGCCGGGCGCATTTTGTTAGAAACCCTTGGTTTATTTCTCCGCATTAATCATACAGGCTCAGGCAGGGCTGCGATAAGGAAATCCCCCTGTAAGCCACATGATGACAGGCACTAGGAGAGGGCGGTGCGTTCAAACGTGAATTCAGCTTTTGATGCGCTGTCAGGATGCAGGGCGAGATGTCCGCGCCCGGCGAAACAATGCCATAGGGGACCATCGCCGTGCTCGCTGAGTAGAAGGGGCGGCAGTTTTCATCAATGAGTTTGCCTCGGACTGTGCGTATTCCAATAATTTCGCGGCTTGCTTCAATTGGCGCCTGTCTTCGTCCGTAAGGCTGTTCGTTCCTGGCGCATCAAGGGCGCGGAGGATAGCGTTGTGCAAGGCCTGTACTTTTGTTCCGAGCCGATCCAACTGTTCGCCAATACGGCTTTTCGCCCCTTGTCCTTTGACCTCGTTATGATTGCATAACCGGGAGACCTCCGATTTATCCATGCGCTTAAGGGCATCATGAATGTTTTCCACTCCTGTGGAGAGATCTTTCGTTGAACCGGATTGCAAGGGGAGAGCGATTAACTGGTCCAGATGAGCTTCCTGTTCGTTCAGGCGCGTCAGCAAGCTTTGTAATTGCGGTTCATGCAAAAGATCGGCGTTTTGCCTGGCCAGCTTATCCGTTTCCAGTTTGGTTACCGCAATGGTTTTTCTTGTGAATTTCTCATCAACATACTGTATGTCCTTAAGATCTCCTCCAGTCAGCCCTCGTTCGCCGAGCCTTTTGTTTGTATCCATACCCATTGCGCGCGTAAGATAAACGATCTCGTCAGTGCTTAGTTCATTTGAAAGATCGATGCCTGCCTCGGCAGCCTCGCTAAAAAGATCAGTAATTTGATTACTGACTTTGATCCGTTCCGCATTTTGTTCTTTTAACTTCATCCCCCAGCTCTGGTTTTCCTTCTCCTCAGAGTTCGCCAGCCTTCCCGTCATGGACTTCATGATCATTTGCTTACGCTCCGGACTTAGGCTGGATTGGGTCTGTTCCATGTCCCATGAGAAAGCTTCCGAGATGGTTTCCAGCGCCACCTCTGCTTTGCTTTTCACTACCCCGTTTTCGGAACCGGCTTTCAAACTGTCCAGAAATTCTTTTTCGTTGGACTTCTCAATCGCTTCATGCAAGGAATCCAGCTTGCGCAGGTGATGAGCCTGTTCGCGCAAACGCACCCCAATGGGGGTAATAAGCGTCATGTCGATCAGCTTGTCCACTTGCTCTTCCATGGCATCTAATGCTTCCTTTGCATTCTTTATCTCATCAAGAAAGGCATCTTCCCGGATTTCAGATCTGGACGAGGCTGCTTCGTGTTCACGAAAAATTTCCCCGATGCGTGACTGCTGCGTACGAATAGCATTCAGCATATTGTGAAAAATATCCCTGATAGCAACTCTGCCTTTCGCAGAGAGAGGGTTGAATTGATTCGTTCCCAACATTTTCAGTTTGGCCAGTGCATTGTTCATCGCCTCAGTCCTGGTTGCCCAGCTCCTGTTATCTGAGGCATCCATCCGGATGCTATCCAGAACAGACTCTTCGAAAAGTCTTGCATTCAGGGTGACATTTCCATCCTTGCTGACCAAAGGACATTGAACATGCCATTGCCCATCCGTTAAGACGGTCTTGAGCATCCGGGCACGCTCTTTCCTGGATTTTTTTGCCTCAATATTTCTATCGGATTTTGATGGGACAGGCGGCGTTGTCGAAGAAGAGGTCTGCGGACCCGTATTGCGGGCTTGGCTGGCTGATGCGGTGCGAGTTGAATCTGTCCGCGTTACAGAAGAGCGTGAGGGCAAACCAACCCATGATTTGATATTAGAGGTAATAGACATACTGTTTTCCTTAATCGAAGAGTTCTTTTCCCTCTGCCTTGAAAGCTGTATTGCGAATAACCGGCAGCGGGCAATCCCCGGGGATGCGCGACCCCTGAACCAGTTCATAACACCCTCTAGGCGGGGGAGAGCAATAAAACACTTCGCATAGATCTGTTATTTTTTCGCAAGGAAAAATAAGTCAGGACACAAGAGGATTCATGGATGAGTGATGAACGCAGTAGTCTGGTTCCGTATTGATGACCAAAAGGAACTTTGTCTCCCACTCTGGCTACTCATGGGAAGCGCATAGCCGCAACTGCTCCCGGCTTGCCTTTGGAAAACGGCGATAGCCATGACACTGGGTTCCCTGTCAAAGAAGGAAAAACTATTACTGACAGAATTCCCATGTTTTCCCCTTCAACAACGGCTATGCACCGTACAAATAGTTTTCCCCGTATTTCTCATGAACCAGTTCATAACACCCACTAGTGGTCCGACCACCTTCAAATTTCGGTTTGGCCGAGTTGATCGGAGGTGAGTGCAAGGCGCAAAGCCGCAGTC
>DASVLY010000274.1:0-2358 GCA_036384635.1 Noviherbaspirillum sp.
GCCGTCGCAGTCCGGCGCGCCCGGTTGCAAGCGGGGCTGACTGCCAGAAACGCGTTGCCGCAGGTGAACGCGTCGGCCGGGGTCAACGACTCGCGCAATCTGCGCGGAGATACCAATGCATCGCGCTCGTATTCGACATCGGCGGGAGTGAGTTACGAAGTCGATCTGTGGGGCAAACTGTCGCGCCAGCGCGAAGCGGCGCAATGGGAGGCGCAGGCGACGGAGGAAGACCGCAAGAGCGCAACGCTGTCCTTGATCGGCACCACCATGGGGCTGTACTGGAAGCTGGGGTACTTGAACCAGCGCATCGTATTAAGTGTCCAGAGTATCGGGTATGCGCAACAGGCGTTGAGCATGGCGCGCGTCAAATACGAAGCGGGAGCGATTACCTTGCTGGATGTGCTTCAGGCCGAACAGGCCCTTGCCAGTCAGCGTGCCGACCTCGCGCAACTGAAGCATCAACGGGAGGAAAGCCGGAATGCGCTGGCCCTGCTGTTCGATGGTCCGCCGGGAAAATCCTTTGCGGAACCGCAGCAAGTGCCCGACGGCCCGTATCCTTCCATCGATGCGGGGCTGCCGGCCCGCCTGCTGTCCCGGCGGCCCGACTTGCAGGCGGCGGAGCTGCGCTTGCGCCAGGCATTGGCCAGTGCGGATACGAGCCGGATGAACTTCTATCCGTCGATAAGCTTGACCGGCAATCTGGGAAGCGGCAGCGCGGCACTTGTTTCCCTGTTGAGCAATCCGGCGGCGACGCTGGGCGCCGGCCTGGCGCTGCCGTTCGTCCAGTGGCAAGAGATGAAGTTGAACGGCCGGATCGCGCAGGCGGACTATGAGCGCTCTGTCATCAACTTCCGGCAAGCGTTTTACCGCGCGCTGGGCGATGTGGAAAACGCGCTGTCGCAGCGCAAGCAACTGGCCGAGCAGGCGGACTACCTCGACAAGACGCTGGCCACGGCCTACAAGGCCGAGCGCATCGCCGAAGTCCAGTATCGCGCAGGCAGCGTACCGATCAAAACGTGGCTCGATGCGCAGGAGTCGCGCCGCTCCGCTTCGTCGGCGGTGGCGGCCAATCGTCTGGATCGCCTGATCGCCTGTGTCGCCTTGTATCAGACGCTGGGCGGGGATGCCTCGGCGGCTGCTGCCGAGTAGGGTGTTACGCGCACCTGGTTTCTTCGTCTCTTGCCGATGCGGCGCCTGATCATTTCGCCGGTAACGTCACGCGCACCAGCCCCCCTTGTCATTACCCACAAGTCGGCAAGACCTTGAACTGCGCTCTCCCTTCAAGGTTTGTTCAAGCGGGCGATTGGTGGCTGTCCCCTGTCCCTTGAACTGACCTTCAAACCGCTCTGGACAGTAGCGGAAACAGGTTTGATTCATTTTTTTGTGTGTTGGATGGAACTAACTGATTCGAGCCGCTACTCATCGGCATCAAGGTTGATTATGTGCCTTGCCAAGTGAAAGGGCGGTCGGGAGATTGACTTCCGGGCTCTTTGTTTGCGTCAGGTGCTGCCCAAGCCTGACGCATTGATCATCGGGCGAAACTTGAATCACAAATAAGAGAAAGAAAGATGATGGAAAACTTGAATATCAAAACCCGTTTGGCCAGCAAGGCGAAAGCTATCACCGGCGTTCTCATGGCACTGGCTGCCGCCTCGGCCGTGTCCGTGGCATCAACCGCCGAGGCTTTTACCGTAAAAGGACTCGCCGCAGACACAACGCCTTATATCTATACCTCGGCTACGGGCAACACCCAGGATGATGCACGCGCAAATGTCTATAACAAGGCTGTCGCTATTTGCTCTAAAAGAAAGGGCGGCGGAGACTTGGGCTTGCATTATTGGGTCGATGTGATGCCGACGTTTTCAAAGGGGTATACGGCAGTCTTTGCTTACCAGTGCTTTGCTTAACTTCGTGTAGACAAGAGTGGGTGTTGAACGCAATTTAACCGCGATCAGGATTTCTGGCATCGTCCAGACTGTTGCCCGTGACGGGCAAGGCTTCGAAGAAAAATATATTCGCCAGGTAGTTTCCTATCGCGGGTCATGAAGGCGGCAGCCGGATTTCTGATGCCGCCTCTCGACAAACAGGCTTTCGTGCTTTTATTCATCTGCACAGCCTCCTCAAAAAAAAGATCGCTGCACTGTGGCATGGCGTAGTTTGAGTGCCCGTGCAGGGATTCTGCCGCATTGCTTCGTGCTCATTCCGAATTGATGCATTCGACGTTTTTACCGCGCATTCTGCCGGCGGTAAACGGACGCAACGCATCAAGAGCAGCGTAGCTACACAAAGTTTTTTGACCATGCGCATGGACGGAACTATTTCCGAATCCATGCCACCTACAGAATCAATATTAATAAT
>DASVLY010000275.1:0-7600 GCA_036384635.1 Noviherbaspirillum sp.
GGGAATGGTTTTGCGAGTGCGCTGCCCGGCGGCCTGGGCTTCTGGGGGACGGCGAGCGGATTCATGGCGGGACTGGGCCTCATGCTGCCGCTTTATATGCTGCGTGCGATGGGCGCCGGGGACGTGAAGCTGATGGCCATGGTAGGGGCGTTTCTCGGACCGCATGCGGTAGTGCGGGTGGTGCTGGCAACCTTCATTGTCGGCGGCGCGATGGCGCTGGCGGTCGTGCTGCGCAACGGCAGCCTGGGACGGCTCCTCGCCAATCTGCGAACGATGCTGCTGGCAGGCTTTTTCAAGCTGATGTTGAAGGAAGTGCCGACCGTCGATGCAGCAGCCGTTTCGGCGGGCAAACTTCCCTATGCAGTAGCGATTGCCGGAGGGACAGTGGCATGGGTAGTATTGAAATACATGAACATCGATCTGCCGTGAATTATTAATAGAAAAATTGGAAAGAGTAGTACTTACTGCTTCGGCCGGATGGCCTCCAGATCTTGTCGAAAAAAGACCAGGGGAAAAATATGAAAAGCTCAAGAACAGCTTTAATGATCGGTGTATCGTGCGCGGCTGCAATCACCGCAGTGATTCTGGCTTCGCAGTGGATTACCGGGCAAACCAATCTCAAGGTGCGCAAGATTGTCGTCGCCGGCGCAGACATCAATCTCGGAACGCGTCTGACGCCTGACCTGATGCGCCTGGCCGACTGGCCTGCCGATAGCGTCCCGGCCGGTTCATTTACCAATATTCAGGAACTCGACACGCGCGTCACTCGGGCAGCCCTGCAGCGCGGCGAACCCGTGCTGGGAACCAAGCTCGCGCTTCCGGGCGCAAGCGGCGGCTTGTCCGCCGTGGTGGCGGAAGGCAAACGCGCGATGACGGTACGAGTGAATGACGTGGTTGGCGTCGCCGGCTTTGCCCTGCCCGGCAATTATGTCGACATCCTCGTCAGCACACAGGACACTTCCGGGAAACCGGACAACCGCGACCGGAGCATTTCCAAGCTGGTGCTGGAACGCATCCTGGTGCTGGCCATCGCACAGGAATCCAGCCAGAACGATACCAAGCCCAAGGTGGTGAATGCGGTCACCCTGGAAGTGACGCCCGAACAAGCGGAAAAGCTTGATCTGGCACGCAGCGTCGGACAGTTGTCGCTGGTGCTGCGCAATCAGATCGATCTCAAGCCGGCGGAAACCTCCGGCGCTACCAAAGATACTCTGCTCTCCGCCGCCGACGGCAAACCGGCAGCTACTGCAGCATCCACGGCATCCGCTCCGGCGCCAGCCGTGCGCAAACCGGCCGCACACAAACCGGCCAGGCACGCTGCCGCGAACACCCGCCCTGTCGCCCACGAACAACGTTGCGAGCAGGTGATCACGGGGGCGGGCACGATTACGCAATGCTATTGATACGACGACCACGTTGATGACCGGGGGGAAGATGATGAACAAGAATCGCGAACAGGCAGGCGGGAAAAAGCCGATGAAAAAAACAGCACAGTTGTGGACTATGGCTGCGGGACTGGCCGCTGTTGCAAGCATCCATGCAGATCAGGCTTATGCGGCAGTAGAGCGTAACGAGCCGGCGACTGCGGCAGTGCGCAGCGCTCACCAAGGAAAAGCATCGCTGGCCGATGTGCCGGCAGCATCCGACAAGAGTGCGGCCAAGCCGGCAGTGCACGCCACCGTAGCGCCGGTCTGCTCCGGTGAGATCGCAACGAGCGCCAATATCAACGTCGCCCAAGGCAAGTCGCACCTGCTCGACCTGCCGCAACTGAAACTGCCCGCACCTGCCTGGTTGCGCTCCGTGGGCGATCCGGACATTGTGCAGATCGAGCCGCTGACATCGGCCACACCGCGCAACATGTTCTTCGCCTTCGGCAAGAAAGTCGGCTCCACCAACCTGATGTTCCAGAACAAGGAGGGACGCTGCGCGATGATCGAGATCAGCGTCGGCGTCGATACCGCCGCTGTCCAGAACAGCCTGGTGGAACTGGTGCCGGAAGCGAAGAACATCAAGGTGAGCGCCGCGGCCGACTCCCTGGTACTCAGCGGAACCGTGCCGGACGCCGCGTCGGTCGAGCGGATTCTCAGCATCGCCAATGCGTTCGTCCGCAAGAACGCCGGGATCGCGGGCGGCGGCGCGGGCGCACCGCAAGAGCGCATCGTCAACATGCTTTCCGTAGGCGCGCCGCAGCAGGTCATGCTGGAAGTGAAGGTGGCGGAAATTTCGAAATCGCTGCTCGACAAGCTCGGCATGAGCGTCTCCGCCAACGCAAACCGCGGTAACTGGATGCTTGGCCTGTTGTCGAATTTCTCCTCCGGCGGCAACGGCACCCTGAACCTGGACAAGAGCGGCGGCAAAAACTTCCTGCACCTCGACGCGGAAACCCGCAATGGATTGGTGAAGGTTCTCGCCGAACCGACCGTGATGGCCATCAGCGGACAGGAAGGCAGTTTCCTCGCAGGCGGCCGCATCTTCATTCCCGTCGGCCAGGACGCCAACGGCAAGGTCACGCTCGAAGAAAAGGAGTTCGGCGTCGGACTGCACTTCACGCCGACCGTGCTTGAAGGCGGACGCATCAATCTGCGCGTCGCGCCGGAAGTCTCCGAGTTGTCGAAAGAAGGCGTCGGCATCTCCTCCAGCACCACCGGCGGCAACGCGGTCCTGCCGCTCATTACGACACGCAAGGCTGCTACCACAGTGCAGTTGTTCGACGGCCAGAGCTTCGCCATCGGCGGGCTGATCAAATACAACGTGACCCAGAACATCAATGCGCTGCCGGTGCTCGGCGAGTTGCCGGTGCTGGGCAGCCTGTTCCGCAGCAGCGACTTCCAGACCGACAAGACCGAGCTGGTGTTCATTGTCACACCCCGTCTCGTCAAGCCTTTGCCGCCGAACTATCCGCTGCCCACCGACGGTTTCGTCGAGCCGACACGTTCCGAGTTCTTCCTCGAAGGACGGATGGAAGGCAAAGCGACGCCGCCGGCACTGCCTGCGACCGGATTCGAACTCAAGTAGGAGGAGAAATCATGAAAAAAATCACACCGGCACATACTGCCCTCATCGCCCTCGCCGCGCTGTATGCATTAGGCGGCTGCACTCCGGTATCGCCGCGCCTGGACAGCACATTCGGCAACAGCGTGCGTACCCTGCAGGCGCTCCAGACAGTGAATCCCGGCGCATCGGCCAATCCCGACAATCCGCCTTTCGACGGGACTGCGGCACACGAGGCAATCGGCCGCTATACCAGTTCGTACAACACGCCGCCGGCACATCGCAGCTTCGGGATCGGCACGGGACAGACCCGCTAAGGGAATGAACAACATCCAGTAACAACAACCAGTTGATGCAGAGGACAGCATGAACGATTTGCGTATCACAGTAGTGTCGCCGGACGGGCAGCATCTTCCAAAGATCGAACGCGCTTTACAGAGGGCGGTGCAAGACGGCCGCTTCACGTTCATCGAGGAATCCCTGCAGCGTTCGGACGGACTTGCCAAGAACCTGGCCGCCGACATCCTGATTGTCGATTGCAACGGCGAGGACACCTCCGAACTGGCGCCGCTGGAGGAGATCGGCCCCTTGCATCCGCACATGTCCATGCTTGTCCTGTGCAAGCGCCAGTCGCCGGAATTCCTGATCCGGGCAATGCAGTTGGGCGTGCGCGAAGTGCTCAACTCGCCCATCGACCAGTTTTCGCTGAATGCCGCGATCGAACGCATCAAGGCCAAGGCTTCGCCCGCCGCGACCGCCAACGCCACGGTGCTGGCCTTCGTTCCGTGCAAAGGCGGCAGCGGAGCAACCTTCCTTGCAGCCAACCTCGCCTACGCGCTCGCAACGCAAGGCGATTGCAAGGTTGCCTTGTTCGACCTGAACCTGCAGTTCGGCGACGCGATGATGTTCCTGGCGGAGCAGAAGGCCGCGCACACCCTGTCCGACGTGGTACAGGGCATTCACCGGCTCGACGCCGCCCTTCTCAAGACCAGCATGGTGAGCGTCGCCCCCAACCTGGACGTGCTCGCCGCGCCGGCGGACCCGTCGCAGGCGATGGATGTCAGACCCGATCATATCGATGCGCTGGTGCGGCTGGCCCGCCGTCATTACGACTACATCATCCTCGACATCGGGCACAGTCTGGATGCGCCGACCATCCGCGCGCTCGACAAGGCGGACAAGATTTATGCCGTGCTGCAAAGCACCCTGCCGTTCATCGGCGGCGCAAAACGCATGATCGAGATTTTCCAGAAACTGGAATATCCGGAATCCAAGACGGAGCTGATATTGAACCGCTACGAGGCAAGCGACGACGTGGACGTCAAGTCGGCTCAGGCCGCTCTCGGCAAGCAAATCTGCCGCACGCTGCCGAATCACTACGAAGCAGCCACCGCGTCCGTGAACCAGGGCATCCCGGTAGTCCGGCTCTCAGGCAAGAGCCCGCTATCGAAAGCGCTGGTGGAGTGGAGTGCGCAATTGCATAACAAGCCGGTGCAAGAACGCACCAGCTGGATACAACGCATCCTGAAGCGCGCCTGACAGTAACGACATAAGGGAGGGACTAGCGATGTCACTACGTAACCGGTTTCAAAGCAACTACGACACGAGCAACGCCGTTGAAAATCTGGCCACACGCGCCAAGTCGAACGACAGCCAGTCGTATCGGGCGCTGCGGCAGAGCACCCATGCCACGCTGCTTGAGCGTGTCGACCTGAAAGCCATGGAAAAGCTGCCGATGGCGCAGCGCAAGGATGAGCTCAGGCAGACGGTGGGCCATGTGCTCAACGCGGAGAACGCCATGCTCAACGATGCCGAACGCCAGAACCTGGTGCGCGATATCCTGCATGAAATGCTGGGCTTCGGGCCGCTCGAACTGCTCATGGCCGATCCCACCGTGACAGACATCCTGGTCAATGGCTATGACCGCGTCTTCGTCGAGCGCAAGGGCGTGCTGGAAGAGACCGGCGTGTGCTTCAACGACAACGAGCACCTGATGCAGATCATCGAGAAGATCGTCTCGGGCGCGGGCCGCCGCCTCGACGAATCCAGCCCGATGGTCGATGCGCGCCTGCCGGACGGCTCCCGCGTCAACGTCATCATTCCGCCGCTGGCAATCGACGGCCCCATGATGTCGATCCGCCGCTTCAGCGTCAATCCGCTGACCATGAAGGACTTCATCGCGTTCCAGAGCCTGTGCGAACCGATGGCCTGCCTGCTGGAAGCAGCCGTCCGCGCCAGGCTCAATGTCCTGATCTCCGGCGGCACCGGCGGCGGCAAGACCACGCTGCTGAACATCATGTCCGGCTATATCGGTCACACCGAGCGGGTGGTGACCATCGAGGACACCGCGGAGCTGCGGCTGCAGCAGCCGCATGTGGTGCGCCTGGAATCGCGTCCGTCGAATATCGAGGGCAAGGGCGAGATCACCCAGCGCGCGCTGGTGAAGAACGCGCTGCGCATGCGGCCCGACCGCATCATCATGGGCGAGGTTCGCGGCCCCGAAGCCATGGATATGCTGCAGGCGATGAACACCGGGCATGAGGGCTCGCTTGCCACGCTGCACGCAAACACGCCGCGCGACGCGCTCATCCGCCTGGAAAACATGATCTGCATGGCCACTTCTGGGCTGCCCTTGAAGGCAATCCGCCAGCAGATCTCGTCCGCGGTTTCCATCGTGATCCAGGTTGCCCGCATGTCCGACGGCCGCCGCAAGATCGTCAGCGTGCAGGAAGTCACGGGGATGGAGGGAGAGACCATCACGATGCAAGAAATCTTCACCTTCCGCCAGACCGGCATCACAGCCGACGGCGCTGTGCTCGGACACTTCAAGGCAACCGGCGTGCGTCCGCGCTTCTGCGAGCAGCTGCAGGTGCGCGGAATCAACCTGCCCGAGGGCATGTTCGACCCTGACCGTCTCTACACCGTCAACGTATAACGGAGACCACGATGGACTATCTCTACATGGCATCCATTGGCGCGGTGTTCGTTGCCGTTGCCTTGCTGGCTGAAGTCCTGTACATCCTGTGGCACGCGAAGTTCAGTCCGCAGGCACGGCGGGTCGGACGCCGCCTGCGCAGCATGTTGCGCCCCGGCGCCGAACCGCAGGCGGAAGCCTTGCTGAAGACACGCATGCTGAGCGACCACCCCGCAGCGCATGAATTACTGGCGGGAATGGCGCCGGCCGCCAGACTGGACCGCTTGCTTGAGCAGTGCGGATCGCGCCTGAATGTCGCACGTTTTTGTCTGCTTTCGTTGGCTGTTGCCGGCGCCGTTCTGGTTGCGCTTGTACTTTTCTCTGCTCCGGTCGCGCTTGCCGTGGTGGCTGCACTGGCGGCCGGGATGCTGCCCCTGGCGTACCTGGTGCGGAAGAAAAACCATCGCCTCGCCGCGCTCGAACAGCAGTTGCCGGAAGCGCTGGAACTGATCAGCCGCGCATTGCGTGCCGGCCACACCCTGTCCGCAGCCATCAAAATGGCGGCCGACAAGATCCCCAACCCGCTCGGCGGCGAATTCGGCATCGTCTTCAACGAAATCAATTACGGCGTGCCGCTGCCGGAAGCATTGAGGAATCTGTCGGTGCGCATGCCGGGCAGCGACATCGGCTTCTTCGCCGTCGCCATCGTGATTCAGCGCGAAACCGGCGGCAATCTCGCCGCCCTCCTCGACACCATCGCCAGGATCGTGCGCGAGCGCTTGAAACTGCTGGCTCAGGTCAAGGTGTTCTCGGCAGAAGGCCGCCTGTCGGCCTGGATTCTCGGACTGCTGCCCTTCCTGCTGGGCGGTGCGCTGTCACTCATCAACCCCGGCTTCATGAAAGTGCTCTGGACCGATAGCGACGGCATCAAGATGTCGATCGCGGCACTGGTGCTCATGGTGGTCGGCATATTCTGGATGCGCTCGGTCATCCGTATTCGCGGCTAAGACAGGAAAGGAACAAGACCATGACGATCACTTCCATGCTGTACCTGGCAGCCATCTTTGTCGCAGTGTTCGGCGGCTCCTTGCTGCTGCTCGGCGTGGTGCTGCCCAGCAAGACCGGGCAACGCCTGAAGTCGCTGTCCGCCGACGATACGGCGGCCAACTCGAATTCCTCGTCGCAGTGGGTGGCAAAAGTAGCGAAAATGACGGGCCCGCTGGCGAAACTCTCGATCCCGGACGAGCAGGACTCTTTGCTGAGGCAGCGTTTCATGCAGGCGGGATTCCGCCACAGCGATGCGCCAACCCTCTTTTTCGCGTCGAAGACGCTGCTGGCCGTCGCCCTGCCGGCGCTGCTGTGGCTGGCAATCACCGGCATCGGCGGCACGCTGTCGATGAAGGTTCTGCTGACCTGCCTGCTGGTGGCGGCTGCCGCCGGTTTCTACCTTCCGAACTACCTCCTGACGGTGATCGTCCGGCGCCGCCAGCGCGAGATATTCGACGTCCTGCCCAATGCAATGGACCTGATGACGATCTGCGTCGAAGCCGGCCTCAACATCGACGCCGCCATCAGCCGCGTGGCGCAGGAAATCACGCTGACATCACGCGTCCTCGGCGAGGAACTCCACCTGGTCACGCTCGAACTGCGCGCCGGCAACAGCAAGGAAAAGGCGCTGCGCAACCTGGCGCTGCG
>DASVLY010000276.1:0-3419 GCA_036384635.1 Noviherbaspirillum sp.
CAGTTTCACGATGTCATCGGTCAGAACGATATGGCCGGACGGCAGTGCGAATGCATTCGGGCCGATCCTGCTCTTGCGAAAAATCAGTTTGTAGTGCGGTGCTCCGGGAGGAGCGGCAAGCGCGCCAAAGCGCGTTGCAATCGCCTGCTGCCGTTCCATCGGCAATACGGATGGCGCAAGCGCATGCTTGTCGAGAAAATCCAACGCTTCGCCGCCGATGGCGCGTTCCGCTTTTTCCGGCAACGCATAAGCAATAGCCTTCGACATCGCAGGCAAACCATACAGATAGCCAAGCGCCAAAACGGCGATGACGGCGGACAGGGCGATGAGCGTCAGTCGCCAGCTTTGCTGCATTTTCACCACGAGCGGCTCGCGATGGCCGGTCTGAGCAAGCAGCGCGGTAAACGCTGTGCTGTCGAGCACTTCGAGATAGGCGCCATCCGGGAAGGTCACCTTGCGCAGCGCAGGGCGCGCACGCTCGGAAACCCGCAGCTCGGACAACAGCGCCTGTCTCTGCGCATCGCCGCTGATGACGGCAATGTTCTCCTGAACGGATAGCTCGACCCGGTGGCATCGCGAGGAAACGCCGTCGAAATACAAGGCGGGAATGCTCATATCACTTACAGCGACAAGTCGAAATCAAGCAGATCGGCCATGCCCTCCCCGGTGGCCGATACCTTCGCCTGGACCGACGCGATGAATTCGTCGAGACTGCCGTCAGGCACGAGCGAGATCGATTCGAGCCGGTATTTCATCATCCTGACTTTCGCGAACGGCAAAAACAGGCCGAGCGTGAGCACGATGCCGATCACGTTGGTGACTGCAATGAAAGCAATCTTTGTCCATTTCATTTCACTTCTGAACTGATAGGTGCCGAGCCTTGTGTTGTTCCACACCAGGTTCTGCATCAGGGTCATCATCACTGGAACCAGCAGGAAGATCCAGGCATAAACCGCGAAGAACAGCAGGATCAGCGCGCCGACGGCGTGCGGACCTGCTTTCGCCATGCTGCCTGCCGCAAAGAACGCGGTCAGTGCGCTGCTGAAGGCAATGCCAAGCGCAACCAAGCCGACGGCCAGCACGGCAAAACCAATCAGATAGACGCGATAAAAGCTGCCCGCGCCGGCATGGAACGAGAAGTGCGAGGTGCCGTAGCGGCTTTCCTCATGCTGGAACTTCTTGATGCGCTGATGCGCGAATGGCACCAGCGTGTAAAGGCTCAGACCTGCCAGGACCGGCAGCAGCAGGTAGACGAAATACACACGGCGCACCGCGCCGCGAAAGCCGAAACGCACGCCGCGATAACTGGAGTTGTACAGCTTGAACTGGAGGCTCTTCCAGAGCAGCCATGGAAAGAGGAGCACCAGGATCGCCAGAACCGCCAATCCTAATATCGGAGAAGATTTGAGTGCGAGGTTGTAACCGCCAAACAGCAGCACGGCAACGATGCGGCCCTTCAGGATTGCGGTCGGATTGCCGTGGTATTCGAAGCTGGAGCCGGCCAGTTGCGTGTTGTCGTAGAAATAGCGCATCCGGCGCACCTTGGCCCAGGCGGAATAAATGCCGAGGGTGATGATCGTCAGCAGCAGGTTGACGATCCAGATGCGGAAATACTCGCTGCCGCTGCCGGTGAATGAAAGACGTTGCGGCCTGCCGGGTATGCGGGCGGGGCCACCTGCAATGGCGGTATTGAATGCATCGGCAAAGGCAGGGGATGAAGTTGACATGGTTTCTCTTCGTGGTAATGACGGCTGCAGAAAGATCGCTGCTTGAGCAAGCGCTGTCAATACCATATTCATGGGTGTGCTTCAGAAGTGGCGCTCATATCCTTGGCCATGCGCGCCACCTCTTCCACGTCCCCGCCTCAAGTCATATCAGCCGCAACGCGCGCCATCTCTTGCGCTCAAACCGGGTTGCCGGCCGCGTCGAACACTCCCTCAAACAGCACCGAACTCAGGTAACGCTCGCCGGAATCGGGCAACACCACCACGATAGTCTTGCCGGCATTTTCGGCACGCTTGGCCCAGCGCACTGCGACGGCTGCTGCCGCGCCGCCGGAAATACCCGACAGCAGGCCTTCTTCGCGAGTGAGACGGCGCGCGAACTCGATCGCCTCTTCATTACTGACGGTCTCGACCGCATCGACCAGGCTCATATCCAGCACCTGCGGCACGAAGCCTGCCCCGATGCCCTGGATCTTGTGCGGCGCGGGCTTTAACGCTTCGCCGGCACGGCTTTGCGTAAGCACCGGGCTGGCGGCGGGTTCGACGGCGACCGACACGACGCTGGCGCCTTTGTCCCTCTTCAGGAAGCGCGATACGCCGGTGATGGTGCCGCCGGTGCCCACGCCCGACACGAAAACGTCGATCTTGCCCTGCGTGTCTTCCCAGATTTCCGGGCCGGTGGTCGCTTCGTGAATCGCCGGGTTGGCCGGATTCTTGAACTGCTGCAGCATCACGTATTTGCCGGGATCGGATGCGGCAATTTCTTCGGCCTTCGCAATCGCGCCGCTCATGCCTTTCGGGCCTTCGGTCAGCACCAGCTTCGCGCCATAGGCCAACAGCAGCTTGCGGCGTTCGATGCTCATCGTCTCGGGCATGGTGAGCGTCAGTGGGATGCCGCGCGCGGCGGCAACGAATGCGAGCGCAATACCGGTATTGCCGCTGGTAGGCTCGACCAGTTCCTTGCCCGGTCCCAGCAGGCCGCGTTTTTCGGCATCCCAGATCATGGCCGCGCCGATGCGGCACTTGACCGAATACGCGGGATTGCGTCCCTCGACCTTGGCCAGCACCGTGGCCGGCGCTCCGTCGGTGATGCGGTTCAGGCGCACCAGCGGAGTACGGCCAATGGACAGCGAATTGTCTTCAAACCAGCGTGACATGAAGTCTCCTTACAGAAAATGCAATTGAAGTTGAAGTTGAACGGCACGCTAGTGTAATCCGTGTTTCGTGCAAATCCATACCCGTCCTGCAGTCCAAAGGCGGAGACTTGCCTGTTTCAACTTTCCATCATGCATTTGGCTTTGCGCGCTCTACATCAGCCGATAAATTTGAATCGCATCAAACACTGCAAAGCCAGAACACCTAACCTGTAAGTTCATCGCTTTCCGTAACCGGCCGGGGCAATGGATCAGCCAAAACAAGCAAAGGTGAAGGTCAGGGAATATCTGGAACGCCGTCAGGCCGAACGCCGGCGCAATGCGCGCGCCCCTTTGCATGACCCGGAGCAGATCCGGAAGGAAATCGGGTGGGACAGTGTGGAACGGCGGCAGAAGAAAGACCGCCGTAACCCTAAAGACTGATTGACCTTTCACAGCAAATCGCGCAGCCGGTAGTACAACACCCCCAGCGCCACTGCCGGCTTGCGTATCCACGCACCGCGTGGAAACGGCGCATGCCGGATGCGCGACAGCAGGTCGA
>DASVLY010000277.1:0-3597 GCA_036384635.1 Noviherbaspirillum sp.
CAGATCCTCGCGCTGGCGCTCCAGGGTTTCGCGATGCTGCGCCAGCACTGCCAGAAAGCGCTTCAACTGCGCGCCGGTGTCCTTGGGCGACTCGTACATATCGATCAGCGACTTGATCTCCGACAAGCTCAACCCGAGCCGCTTGCCGCGCAACGTGAGCTTCAAGCGAGTGCGTTCGCGCGCGCTGTAGACGCGGGTGCGGCCGCCCGCGCCCTCGCGCCTGGGACTCAACAAACCCTGGTCTTCATAGAAACGGATTGCGCGCGGCGTGATGTCGAATTCTCGCGCCAGTTCAGTGATGGTGTAAGTCGGCATGTCCAGCAGCAAATACGGCTTATGATTAGAATCGGAAATCCGATCGCAGTTTACGTTAACGTAAATTTTATTTTACGCCTGAATTGCCCGTTTTTTCCGTCTGGAGCTCCCGTATGAATCCGCTCGAATCCCAATTGCATTATACGTTTGGCGACACGCTGCCCGCGCCCGGCGCCGCGCACGAAGTTGCGCCCGGTCTCTACTGGCTTCGCATGGGCCTGCCGTTCGCGCTCGACCACATCAACGTGTGGCTGGCGCGGGATGAAGCCGGCTGGAGCGTGGTCGACTGCGGCATCGCCAACGATGCCACGCGCATATCCTGGGAAACGGTGTTCGCCTCGGTGCTCGACGGCGTCCCGATCGTGCGCGTGATCGCGACACACTGCCATCCGGACCACGCAGGCCTGGCCCACTGGCTGTGTTCGCGCTGGAATGCGCCGCTGTGGATGACCACCGGCGAATACGGCTTTGCGCGCATGATGTCGGCATCGCTGCCGGGCGTCGATGGCACCGCAACGCTGCCGCATTTCCAGCGGCACGGACTGACCGACCCGGTGCTGACGGAGCAATTGCAGGGCCGCAAAAACTATTACCCGACACTGGCGCCAGCAATGCCCGCCACCTACCGCCGCATGCGCGATGGCGAAATTTTCCGTATCGGCAAACATGACTGGCGCGTGATCACCGGCTTCGGCCATGCTCCCGAACATGCGTCGCTGTATTGCACGGATCTGAACGTGCTGATTTCCGGCGACATGGTGCTGCCACGCATTTCGACCAACGTCTCGGTATTCGCCGTCGAGCCGGAAGCCAACCCGGTGCAACTCTATCTTGACTCGCTGCAAAAATATGCCGGCCTGCCGCAGGACACGCTGGTACTGCCGTCGCACGGCAAGCCGTTTCGCGGGCTGCATACCCGCATCGGACAGCTGGTCGAACATCACCGCGATCGGCTGGCGGAAGTGGTCGAAGCCTGCGCGACGCCGAAATCGGCGGCTGAGATCGTGCCGTTGATGTTCCGCCGCGCACTGGATGCGCACCAGCTCACTTTCGCAATGGGCGAAGCGCTCGCCCACCTGCACAAGCTGTGGTTCGACGGCGTGTTGCAGCGTGAAACAGGCACCGACGGCATCATCCGTTTCCACACCCGCTCCTGATCGCCAACGCTGGACACATGCCTTGTTTCGAGCAGCACCGCACAGCAATGGCGCGCACCAATTTCCATCGCCTGCAATCGTGTTTTTATTATTTTTGTGTGCCATTGATTTTCCCTGACTCAGCCATACAGTGATGCGATAAATCGTCATGCGGGATCACCGATATGTGTTAATGTGGCTTAACACTTTCGGTCACAAAAAGTTCCTGTCTTCCAGAGACTGACTGTCAAGGCATGACATGGAATAGTGCGCGGTCATGAATCCATCTATTGAGCGAGAAGGTTTTAGCGAGCGTCTGCAACAGGCGCTGCGCAACGCCGATTATTCCCCGGATAGCCCAACCCAACTGGCAAGAGAATTCAATATCCGCTTTGAAGGCCGTCCCATCACAGTACATGCCGCACGCAAATGGTTAGTCGGCGAAGCTATTCCCACTCAGGAAAAACTCCGCACCCTTGCGCAATGGCTAGGCGTTCCCGCTGAATGGCTGCGCTTTGGCGGCAACGATTCGCAGGGTGCCACTGAGCCCGGAGGGCTGTCGGCGCGTTTCGAGTCGGCCGATGTAAAACTGGTGGCCGACTTGCAGCGCCTTGACGCGCATCACCAGGTGCTGGCGCGCGAATTCATTCGCATGCTGCTCCGGTTGAACCGGCAAAAATAAGAACTCGCGCAGAATGAGTTGCACAGCTTGGTGACCATAGCCGGCGCGCTGCTGCGCGGACCTGGAACTATTGAATGTTCGCCTTCCCCTCCGGGGAAGGCGTTGTACGCTTTTTGTGCGGCGCCTTCGCAAATGCGAAGTCGTAGATCGCGTTCGGCAGCACGCGCAACAGTTTTGCGACCACGCTCATCTGCCACGGAATCACACGGTAGCTGACGCCCGCATCGATTGCCGCAACGGCATGCGCCGCGAATTTTTCGACCGGCATCAGGAACGGCATCGGATAGTCATTCACCTGCGTCATCGGCGTATCGACATAACCGGGTGCGATCGTCACCACCTTGATGCCGCTCGCCCTCAATTCCACACGCAACGATTCGCAATAGCTGCGCACCGCCGCCTTCGAGGCACTATACGCGCCGGCACCCGGCAAGCCGCGTACTCCCGCCACGCTCCCGATGCCGACCAGGCAGCAGGCACGGCGACCGGCTTGCGCCTGCTGTTTCATCGCCGCGATGAACGGTGCAAAAGTCGCCACCGTCGCGGTCACGTTGGTGGCGACGATGCGCTCGAACACAGCGAGGTCTTCCGTGTATTCGGTCAGCGTGCCTTGCGAAATACCCGCATTGGCGATCACCACATCGGCGCCGCCGCTGGCATCGATAAAATCTGCCGCCGCCGCCGCGAGCGCGGCATGGTCAGTCACATCGAGCGGATAAATGCGGTGGCGCTCGGGGTGCGGCAAACTTGCAGCCAGTTGCTCCAACAACGGTCTGCGACGCGCAACCAGGCCGAGGGTTGCGCCCTGTTGCGCATAATGCCTTGCCAATGCAGCCCCGATACCGCTGGATGCGCCAGTGATGAATACGCGTTTCATGATGATTCCGTCGTCGTAAAACAACCTGCTTTACCAACAAAAAAGTCCGCCCTCTTGCGAGTAGCGGACTTGCATTCCACTTTACGAAAGCCGGCTTACTTGCTCTTGGAGGCCGATGCGCCTGCCTTGTCCGCGGCGTTCTGCTGCGGCGTCTTCGCCGTTTGCGCAACCAGCCAGTCCATCACTTGCAGCGTGCCCTTATGCAGCGCCTGCTCCGGCACGTTGCCCATACTTTCCGCCACGATCGACGGCGAGGTCTGGTAACGGCCGTCGATGACCACCAGCGGCACGCCGTCTACCTGGTAAGCCTGCTGCAATTGCGCGACGCGGCGGACCTTGCTCTGCACGCCGAACGAGTTGTACAGTTCGAGGAATTTCTGCCTGTCGATGCCCTGCTTGGAGATATAGTCGGCAATCGCGGCATCGGTGTTGAGCGACTGGCGCTGCACATGGATCGCGTTGAAGATCTTCTTCTGCATCTCCTCCGCCTTGCCCATCGCTTCCAGCGCATAGTACAGCTTCTGCTCCGGAACCATCGAATCGCGGAATGCGACCGGCACACGCTTGAACACGATGTTGTCGCCCTG
>DASVLY010000278.1:0-3427 GCA_036384635.1 Noviherbaspirillum sp.
GAATCCGGATACGGTAATTGATACCTGGCAGCAGCTCGCATCCGGTAGCTGATTACCGGGGAGTATCCTATAGCACAAAGAAAGCAAACGCGGGCCGAAACGCCCGCGTTTTTGCTTTATGGCTGGCTGCTGCGAGGCCGCAAAAATCCGGAAGCGTTGTTTAATAAGAACCGAGGTGGAAATGACGAACTGGATAGCTTGGTTGATGTTGGCCGGGATGCTCGTGATTCTTGAGATATTCACCGGGACGTTTTACCTGCTGATGATTGCCATCGGGCTGGCCGCCGGTGCCATTGCTGCATTGCTGGGGATGAATGGCGAGGCGCAATGGATGGTGGCGGCAATCGTCGGGGTAATCGCTACCTATAGCCTTCGGCGCAGCAAATTGGGACGCTTTTCCCGGCGTGACGCAGCGCGCGATCCGAGCGTGAATCTCGACATTGGCCAGACGTTGGTGGTCGATGCCTGGAATGGTGATGGTCGCACTGCGCGTGCGATGTATCGTGGTGCTCTATGGGATGTCGAGCTCGAACATGGCGGGCAAGCCGGGCCGGGAGCCTTCATCATCCGTGAAGTGCGGGGTAACCGTTTGATTGTTGTGAATAACAGAAAGGAAGCATGATGGAGTTCAGTTTCGGCACCCTCAGCCTGATTTTGTTTATTGTTGCAGTGGTGTTCGTGATCAAGACGATCAACGTGGTGCCGCAGCAGCACGCGTGGGTGGTGGAGCGGCTCGGGAGATATCATGCGACGCTTGGGCCCGGTCTGAACATTGTATTGCCGTTCATCGATCGCATCGCATATAAGCATTCGCTGAAGGAGATACCTCTCGATGTGCCGAGTCAGGTGTGCATCACCAGGGACAACACGCAGTTGCAGGTGGACGGCATCCTGTACTTTCAGGTGACAGATGCGATGCGCGCATCCTATGGTTCGTCGAATTACATCATGGCGATCACGCAACTGGCGCAGACCACGCTGCGTTCGGTGATTGGACGCATGGAACTCGACAAGACTTTCGAGGAGCGCGATCACATCAACAGGAGCGTGGTCAATGCGATCGATGAGTCGGCAGCCAACTGGGGCGTGAAGGTGCTGCGCTATGAAATCAAGGACCTGACGCCGCCCAAGGAAATCCTGCATGCGATGCAGGCACAGATTACCGCGGAGCGGGAAAAGCGCGCGCTGATTGCGGCGTCCGAGGGGCGCAAGCAGGAGCAGATCAACATCGCCAGCGGCGAGCGCGAAGCGGCGATCGCCAGGTCGGAAGGCGACAAGCAAGCAGCGATCAATCGTGCGCAAGGTCAAGCGGCTGCGATCCTGGCGATCGCCGAGGCAAGTGCGGAAGCGTTGCGCAAGACGGCCGCCGCAATCCGCGAACCGGGCGGCCCGGATGCAGTCAATCTGAAGGTGGCGGAGCAATACGTGAATGCCTTCTCGCAGCTGGCGAAGACGAATAATTCGATCATCGTGCCTGCCAATATGAGCGATATCAGCGGGCTGATCGCAAGCGCGATGCAGGTGGTGAAATCGCAGCAGAGGAGTTTGGATGATTAACGCCGGTGCTGCTTCATGATGGACTGCTGCTCGCGCTGCCAGTCGCGTTGCTTTTCGCTCTCGCGCTTGTCATGCTGCTTCTTGCCTTTGGCGAGGCCGACTTCGCATTTGATACGGCCCTTGGTGTAATGCAGATTGAGCGGAACCAGGGTGTAGCCGGCACGCTCGACTTTGCCGATCAGCTTCTTGATTTCTTCCGCATTGAGCAGCAGTTTACGGGTGCGCACCGGGTCGGGCGATACATGGGTCGATGCGGTTGGAAGCGGGCTGATGTGAGAGCCGAACAGGAACACTTCGCCGCTGCGCACAATCACATAGGCTTCTTTCAGTTGTACGCGCCCGGCGCGGATCGACTTGACTTCCCAGCCTTCCAGAGCCATGCCTGCTTCGTAGCGCTCCTCGATGAAGTAATCATGGAAGGCTTTTTTATTGTCAACGATGGTCATGAGTTCTGGAAACGGCGTACGTCGGTTAAAATTTTAATTTCGTATTTTATCAAACGGTTTATTCTCGATGGCAGTTGTACACAAGTCGGTGCTGCTCGCGTATAGCGCGGAACAGATGTTTGCGCTGGTGGAAAATATCGAGGACTACCCGAAATTTCTGCCTTGGTGCGGCGGCGCCGAAGTACGTAAGCGCGAAGGCAACAAGGTACTTGCCGCGCTGACGATCAATTATCACGGCATCAAACAGGCATTCTCTACTGAAAATGTGAACACGCCGCCGGCCTCAATCAAGGTGATGCTGGTCGAAGGACCGTTCAAACATCTGGACGGCACTTGGACTTTCAAGCCGCTACGGAGCGATGCATGCAAGGTCGAGTTCGATTTGCATTATGAATTTTCAAGCAAGGTGCTGGAGCAACTTATTGGACCAGTGTTCAATATGATCGCAAACAGTTTTGTCGATTCGTTTTGCAAGCGGGCGGAGACAGTTTATGGCTGATATCCACGTACAAGTCTGCTATGCGAAGCCGGGCCGGCAATGGCTGCAGGATTTGACGGTGCAGGAGGGAACTACGCTGGAGGCGGCGATCATGCTCAGCGGAATAGTGAATGAGGTCTCGGAAATCGATTTGTCGGTTTGCCGTACCGGTATCTACGGCAAGCTTAAAACCCTCGATACCGTGCTGCGTGAACATGACCGGGTCGAAATCTACCGGCCACTGATTGCCGATCCCAAGGAATCGCGACGCAAGCGTGCGGTGAAAAAGGGCGATAAAAAAGCTCTCTAGTGGTCTGCCACGCTATTTGCAGTCTTTCAGTATTTGCCTGTTGTCGCGCATCTCCTGAGAACGTTGCCCATCTGTTAAGAGGGTGCGTTCCCCGCTCTTGTCGGTGCGCACAATGCGTTCGCCGGACTCCAGTATGCGCTGGTAGTCGCGCGCACGGTCGCAATTCTTGGCTTTATCTGCTGCCAGTTTTGCTTCCTCGGCAGCTTTTTGCTCTTTTTCAGCTTGTTCCGCGCGTCGTTTCTTGTACTCGGCATTCTGTTCGGCGATGGTCTTCGGTGCTTGCGCAGTGTCTGCGTTCGGTGCATCTGGTGCCGTGCCGCCGGCCTGGAACGCGGGGCGTAGCGGGGAATTGGGTTGTTTCAGTATTCGGCCGGTCGGCACCGATGTCGGGGGCGGCATGTCGGAAAACTGCTTCACGCCTTTTTCGTCGACCCATACATACTGGGCCAGGGCGGCTTCCGATGCACATAGTGCTGCCAGCAGGGTGCCGACAGCGATTTGCAGAATACGGACTGTTTTCATTGCGCTCCTCTCGACCAATGCGTAGTCTGGATTTCGCCATGCTTTGCGGGCCCTGTCAACGAACCGGCGCTTATATGCGAGGGCCATGCAAAACCAAAGTGGTGAGTGGATTAC
>DASVLY010000279.1:0-3489 GCA_036384635.1 Noviherbaspirillum sp.
TCGGACTCGACTATTACCCCGTCGACTTCGAGATGGTGCCCAACAACTTCATGATGGAAATCGCGGTGTACGGCTTGCCGGTGCGTATGCATCACTGGTCGTTCGGCGTGCGCTATATCCATCAACTGATCCGGCAAGGGATGGGACATTCGCGCATCTTCGAGGTCATGTTCCCCGGCGACCCATGCCGAGCCTACTTGGTCAACGGCAATACGCTGCCGGAGAACACGCTGGTCACCGCGCATGTGCTGGGCCATGCCGACTTCGCGAAGAACAACCATCTGTTCGCGCATTTCATGGAAATGGCCGGTGGCCACATTCTTGAGCAGGCAGCCGCACGTGCGCACAGGATTGAAAACGCAATCCAGGAATACGGACAAGAGCGTGTGGAAGCCGTACTCGATGCCGCGCTGGCGCTGGAGCCGCACATCGACATCAACCGCGAATTGCACCGCCCGTTGTACCCGACGCAACCGGCGCAGAAAAATGCGCAGGAACCTGAACTGAGCACGTTCCACCAGCGTTACCGCGCCTTACCCGGCGAAAAGCCCCTGCCCGATCCGCAAGGCACGGTAAAACGCTTGTCGGTTCCGCCGCAGCCGGAATATGACTTGCTCTGGTTCATCGCGCACTACGCTCCTGAACTGGAGGATTGGGAACGCGACATCTTCCTTGCAGTGCGCGAAGAGTCCTTTTATTTCTACCCGGTGTTCGCATGCCAGATCATGAACGAAGGCTGGGCGTCGTACTGGCATGCGCGGCTGCTGCGCGAAGCGGATTTCCTGCCGCACGATCTCTACCTGTCGGCAATCAAGGCGCATTCCGACGTGGTACGCCCGTACGCGGCAGAACGGCAACTGGCGCTGGCCGTGAACCCCTACCACCTCGGTTTTTCGATGTGGGAAGACATCATCGAGAAACAGGGACTGGAGGCGGCGCGACGCATTGTGCGCGAGGAAGACGATTTCGGATTCATCCGCAATTACCTGAACCGCGAGCTGATCGAGAAGCTGGAATTGTTCGTCTATGAAGCGCGCGACGACGGCGATATCCGCATCGCCGAAAACAGCGTGCATGCCGTGCATGAAGCGATCCTGGCGCCAAAGTTCAACTACGGTGCACCGCGCGTGGCTGCCAACCATCTGCATGTGGACGGCAGTCTGCAACTGGTGCATGACCACCAAAGCGACGGCCGCGGTGTCGATCTGGGACGTGCCGAACGAGTGCTGGAATATATCGGCAAGATATGGCGTCGCCCGGTAACCTTGCATACGGTTGGCGAGCGCGGCGAAGCGCGGGTGGTAACCAGCAAGCGTCTGTAACCCCAAACATTCCTATTGCAGTCAGGTTCATCCGGGCCGCGCCCGGCGCGCGGTTGAAGATATATAATCGATCCATGTTATTTCATTCAGGCAGCGTGGTGTTGCGCAGCCTTGATCGTTTATGCGCCTGACCGACTACACCGATTACTCGTTGCGTACGCTGATCTATCTCGGCTTGAACCGCGACCGTCTTGTCACGATCCAGGATATCGCCGATACGTACGGCATTTCGAAGAGTCACCTGATGAAGGTCGTGCATCAGCTCGGGCTGACTGGCCTGGTGGAAACGATACGCGGACGCAGCGGCGGCCTGAGACTGAACAAAGAACCCAAGGACATCAATATCGGCGACGTCGTGCGCAGCACCGAGCCGGATTTCATGATGGTCGAATGCTTCAATCGCACCGGCAACGGATGTATCCTGTCGCCGTCCTGCGAACTGCAAAGCGTGCTGCGGCAGGCAACCGCCGCGTATCTTGAAGTGCTGGACGGCGTCACGCTCGCGCATTTGTTGCGCAACAGCAGCAGCCTGCGCAAGCTGACCAAGGTGGAGGTTCATTCAAGGAAAAAGGCGCAGGCTAAAGGCGTATATCCTGCGCCCCCTCGATAACTTGTCCCGGCATCGTCGCTTCCATCCTGGCCACAGCGGATCAGTCTGCTGCAGCGTGCCGAATCCAGATTGGTGATGCGCTCAAGCGTGACCGTCTCTATCTCATTTCATATCCAATCACGCGAAAAAAACAAAAAGATGGCTTTCGATCTCTACCGCATCAATGTCCATAGTCCCTGTCATAAACCAAGGACCAGCTCGCAACGTATCGTGGCCGGCTCATTCCTCAGCTTGTGCAACAGCTCCGCCGGAATCTCCGCATCCACATCGGTGATCACATAACCTATCGGCCCGCGCGTCTGCAAATGCTGCGCAACGATGTTCAACCCTGCTTGCGCGAAGTCGGCATTCATCCTGGCAATCACGCCCGGCTCGTTGCGATGCACATTCAGCACGCGGTTTTTCACCTCCTTCTCCACATGCGGGATTTCCGGGAAATTCACGGCCCCGCGCGTCGTACCCGCCTTCAGGTAACGCGCCAACTTGTCGGCAACTTCACGGCCGATGTTTTCCTGCGCTTCTTCGGTACTGCCACCGATATGCGGTGTCAGAATCACATTGTCCAACCCACGCAACGGCGACACGAATTCCTCCTTTTCATTACGCGGCTCGACAGGGAATACATCGAGCGCCGCGCCTGCCAGCCGTTTTTCGCGCAGCACTTCATTCAGCGCATCGATATCCACCACGCCTCCGCGCGATGCATTGATCAGCACGGCAGATGGTTTCACCAACGCAAGGCGTTCGCGCGAAATCAGGTTCTCGGTCGCTCGTCCGCCCGGCACATGCAGCGTCACCACATCGGCTTGCTCCAGCAAGCCTTCCAGCGAAGGTACAGGCTTTGCATTTCCCAACGGCAGTTTGCTTTCGACATCGTAATAACACACGCGCATGCCCACGCTTTCGGCCAGGATGCCGACCTGAGCGCCGATATTGCCGTAGCCGATGATGCCAAGCAGCTTGTTGCGCACCTCGTACGCGCCCTGCGCGCTCTTTTCCCATATCCCGCGATGGGCGCGCGCATTCTTCTCCGGTATGCGTCTCAGCAATAGAATCGCCTGCGCAATCGCCATTTCAGCAACCGAGCGCGTATTGGAAAACGGCGCATTGAAAACCGGAACACCATGCAGGGATGCTGCTGTCAAATCCACCTGATTAGTGCCTATGCAAAAACAGCCAATCACCCGCAGCATCGGCAACGCCCGCAGCACCTCGGCAGAGATATGGGTTGCCGAACGTATGCCGATCGCATCCGCATCGGCCAATACCTTCTTCAGCTCATCGGCTTTCAACGCAGCCGGCAATTGCACAATGTCGTTAAAACCCTCGCTGTCCAGATGCCGTGCGGCGCTTGCATGGATTTTTTCGAGCAGAACGATTTTCGTCATCGCGAACCCCTTAAACATCCATTTAAAATAGATATTATGATTAAATTGTTCTTTGATGAAGGCCAGGTGCGCCATGATCCATGACATCCTAGCGAAGGGAAAAACCACGCTCGAAACAGTTACCAGCATGCGCTGGTGGAGCGATGGATTGTTCACGTTTACAACCACC
>DASVLY010000280.1:0-2113 GCA_036384635.1 Noviherbaspirillum sp.
TTGTCGAATGCGCTGAACAACAACCTGCGGGCGGTCCGCCAAGCGTACACCAATCAACGCCGCTTCGATGCGATTGCGCGTGCAACGCGCCATGTGTTCATTATCACCGACGCCAACTTTTCGATCTTGTTCTCGAACCAGGCACTACCGGATGTCATAGGCTACACACAGGAAGAAATCGGACAATACGACGACCCGCACTCCCTTCTTCATCCGGACGACGAGAAAGAACACTGCAGGAAGATGCGCTACCTGCGGGACACGCCGAAAAGCAGCATCTTTTCCCGGCACCGGACAATGCATAAGAACGGGCACTGGGTCTGGCTTGAAACCCGCGGCTACAACATGCTGCATGACAGCGGCATCAACGGAATCGTGCTCTGCATCGAAGACATTTCCGCGCGCAAGGATGCCGAGCTGAAGCTGGAAAAAGAGCATGCGCTACTGCGTGGGGTGCTGGACCTGAACCCCTCACTGATCTATGCCACCGATACAGAAGGCCGCTTTACCATCAGCAACCTCACCTTCCAGCGCCTGTTCGGCTACACATGCGAAGACGAATTGCGCGGCAAGACAATACACGACGTGTTCCTGCGCCAGGCTGTGAAGGAACAGCGGCCCGTGGCCCGGGACACCGCAGAACGGCTGCATCAGCTGGATCTGCAGGTAGTCCGCAGCGGTATGCCTCTGCAAGACCAGGAATTGCAGGGCCTATGGGATAGCGACTTGCGTGCCTGGTACCGCGTGAACAAATATCCGCTGCGCGACGCGCATGGCAATATCACCGGGATGCTATGCATTGCGCGAGACATCACTGACCGCAAGGAATACGAGATGCGCCTGCAGCACCAGGCACTGCACGATCTGTTGACCGGATTACCGAACCGGCGTTACCTGTTGAAGACCATTGCGGATTTCATCGCCACGTCGCATGAAAAACCTGAACGGCTCGCGATGCTGTTCTGCGACCTGGACTTCTTCAAGAGCGTCAACGACACCCATGGTCACGACTTCGGCGACAAATGCCTGATGGAGATCACACGGCGTATCCTGGCCGAACTGCCGGCCCAAGACTTTGTCGCCCGTTTCGGCGGCAACGAATTCGTGGTGCTTTCGAAGACGGGCATCGAGGAAGCAAAAGCCAAAGCCGAATCGCTGCTGCAGGCGGTGTCGCAGCAACTGATGATCGACGATGCGGTGGTCAAGATCCAGACCAGCATCGGCATCGCGCTGCTCGCCCCCGAACACAAGAATCCGTCCGAATTGATCCGCGACGCCGACGCGGCGATGTACCTGGCCAAGGAGCGCGGCCGCAACCGGGCCGAGATTTTCAATGCATCATCGCAGTCCAATACCACCAAGCGCGCGCAAATGGATGTGGCGCTGCGTTTCGCGCTTGAGCGCGACGAGCTGAAGCTGGTCTACCAGCCGAAAGTGTCCATCCTGAACGGCGCGGTCAAGGGATTCGAACTGCTGTTGCGCTGGAATAATCCGCAATACGGCGCAATACCTCCGGTGGAATTCATCCCGGTCGCTGAAAGCTCGGGCCTGGTGGTGCCGATCGGCCTGTGGGTGCTGGAAGAGGCATGCAAGCAGTTGCGCATGTGGCAGGCAGAATATGCGGACATGAAAAACATCACGGTCGCAGTCAACGTGTCGATGCGGCAGTTGCTGCAGTCGACCTTCCTCGACGAAGTCACCGACATCCTCGAACGCACCGGCGTGGCGCCGCAAGCGGTCGAACTCGAACTGACGGAAACCTCGGCGATGGCGAATCCAATGCAAACCATCGAAAACCTCACGCGCTTAAAGCAGCTCGGGCTGCGCCTCGCGCTCGACGATTTCGGCACTGGCTATTCGTCGCTCGCGTATCTGCAGAAACTGCCGATCGATGTGCTCAAGATCGATAAGGCATTCGTGCAGGGACTGGACAAAAATCCGGGCGATACGGAAATCGTGCGGTTGATCCTGGCGCTGGCGCAAACACTGAATCTCGATACCGTTGCCGAAGGCGTCGAGAGCAGGAATGACATGATCAAGCTGAAGCAGATGGGGTGTTACCTGGCGCAGGGATTCGCATTCTCGCCACCAGTCAATGCGGACACGGCGGGAG